>SKLO01000003.1 GCA_007123195.1 Verrucomicrobiales bacterium
CCGTCGTCGTCGAGCGCCACCTTGACGGTGCCGGTGGGCGCGTCGGGCAGGATGCGGATCAGCGAGGTGTCGACCCCGCCGGCGGCGATTTCGCGCACCGCCCGTCGTCCGAGGTCGTCGTCACCGACGGCCGAGACCACGGCCGCGCCGAGGCCGTGGCGGGCGATGTGCCAGGCGACGTTGAGCGGCGCGCCGCCGAGGTGGGGGCCGTCCGGAAGCACGTCCCACAGCACCTCGCCGAAGCACAGCACGGGCGCGGTGGCCGGGCGCTGTTCATTGGTGTTCATGTCGGGATCAAGGTCGGGTGGTGGTGGCCGTGGGATGGGATCAGTCGCATAGTTCCTGGTAGGCGCGGATGAACTCGGAGCAGGACCAGGCCTGGTAGGCCTTGCCCATCGGCCGGCCGGTGACGCCGTGGCACCACTCGTTGAACTCCCAGTCGGCCTGGATGCCGCGCTGGTTGAGCTGTGCCAGCCGCACCAGTTCCTGACGGGCGATGTCGCCGTGGCCGAGGCGGCAGATGTAGCGCACCCAGTGGCCGCCGACGTAGGGCCAGAGGCCGCCGTTGTGGTAATGGTTTGGCAGGTTGAGCAGGTTGACGGTGAAGTAGCTGCGCCAGTCGGGGTCGCCGGCCATGACCGGCGGATACAGGCAGGCCACCGGTCCCGGCTCGTTGACACCGACTCCCCACATGAAACGGAACGCGCGCCGGGCGCGCTTGGTGTCAATGACGTTGTAGAGGTAGGCCATGACGTTGCCGAACACGTCGCAGCGCCAGTCGAAGCCGAACGGCGAGGTTTGGGCGATCAGGTAGGAGGCGTCGCCGAGGCTGCGCTGGGTCTGGGCGAAGGATTTGAGCGGGTCCTGGTGGGTCTCGAGGCTGAGTGTGGGCCAGAACACGAGGTTGATGGCGCGCTTGATCGACTCGGCGTTGAGCAGGTAGCGGCGCGCGCCGGCGCCGTCGCCGAGGTAGTTGAGCAGGCGGCCGCTGGCGACATTGGCGGCATACCACAGCACTTCGTCGATCAGCACGTTGTAGGACCGGTTGAACAGGTCCATCCAGTCCGAGGCCTCGGGGATTTCCAGCAAACCGTCGCCGTTGCTGTCGTGCGCCCCGAGCCAGTTCATGATGCGGTCGACCACGCCGCGGTGGGTGCGGGCGAAGTCGAGGTCGCCGGTGCTGCGGGTGTATTCGTACAGGGCGATGACGAGCCACATGCCGCTGTCGATGGCGGCGATGCCGCCGACGCCGGAGTAGTCGGGCAGTTGGCGGCCGACGTGGACGTTGGCCGGCACCTGGCCGATGTCCGAGGTGTGCTGCAGCAAAGTGGCGAGGGTCTGGCGGGCGCAGGCGAGCAGTTCCTCGTCCTCAAGCTGGAGGCAGCCGAGCACGGCGATGGCACCGTCGCGCCCCCACACGGCGTGGTAGTTTTCGTCGGTGCCGGTAATCTCGTTGTCCTCGGGCGAGCAGGCGGCGAAGCCGATCGGCGTGGCGCAGCGGCGCAACCCTGCGACGGCCTGGTCGAACGCCTCCCGGAGATACTCGTCCTCCTCCGACCGCTGGTCGGCCGGGGCCGGCACCTGGATGCTGCCGACGCCGTTCTGGAACAGCCGGCGCAACTCGGGTTCGAGCGAGGCATGGCGCGGCGACCCGGCCGGACAATGGGAGATTTTGTCGATGACCCGGTAGTGCTGAAGGCCCTCGAGGATGCCCTCGGCGCTGTGGCCGCGGGCGTGGTAGAACTCCATGCCGATGAGGCTTTGCAGCAGCTCGGGCTGGGCGTTGTCGGGCAGGATCCGGCCGCGCAGGTCCTTGACGCGGAACATGTCGCTGTCGTTGGCGGTGTCGCCGGCGACGACGCAGTGCTGCGGTTTCGCCCCGAGGTGGCGCAGCAGCCAGGTCAGGGCGTTGCCCTTGTTGGCGAGCCGTGGCAGCACGTCGAGGTCGCGCGAGCTGGAATAGACCACCGAGGCGTTGAGGCCGGCCTCGGCCAGAGCTTCGCGCAGCTCGTCGAGTGGTTCCTGATCGAGGTTGTTGGCGAACCAGCTCGATTTGAACTCGGTCTGCTGGTGGGCCGGCTGGGGCTGGACGTTGCGGATCATGCGCGGCACGATCTCGTCGACGGCGGCCCGGTCCCAGTGGTCCTCGAGCACGGCATTGAAGTCCCTGAGCACCTGCTGTCCGCGGTTGTCATAAATCAAGGTGCCGACCCCGCAGATCATGTAGTCGGGGTCGATCAGGCCGGAGCGGCGGACGACACGCCGGGTGTCCTCCAGCAGGCGACCGGTGTTGTAACAGAGGATCGGAGCCTGGCCGTCCTGCTGCAGCCGTTGCCAGGTGTCGGTGAAACTGAGGGTGGCGTCGGTTTTGCCCAACAGGGTTCCGTCGAGGTCGGAGGAGAACAGGCGGCATTCCATGGCTGGCCGGGTGCTGGCGTCGGGCTTGATCATGGCGGGTCAACAAGGCGGTCTGCCGGTTGCCATGCGGCCACCGGCGATCATGGGCCGCGTCACCCGGACCGCCGGTTCAGCTTGGCACAGGGTGCCGGGCAATGCCAGACGCTTGCGGCCCTTTTTCGGCGCCGGACGGCCGGTCAGAGGGATGGGTCCGTGCCGGCCAGCTCGTCGACCGGGTTGAAATCCGCGGCCGAATCCACCACCTCCCAGCGTCCATCGATGTTGAGGCGGAAGCTGCCCAACCACGGGCGGTGCCACTCTCCCGGCGCCACCAGCATCAGCTGGTAACCGCCGCCGGTCCTGCGGTAGAGGTGGTAGATCTCGCCCATCACCGGTTCGAAGGCGAACTCGCTCTCGTAGATCAACTTGTTCCAGTTGAACTCGTCGATCACCCGCACGTAGCGCTCGCGCAATTCGACCAACTGCTGGCGCAGTTCCTTCTCGACCTTGCTGACGCCGCGGGCGCGAAAGCCGCTCAGATCGTTGGGCACGATGCTCGGCCCGGACAGCTCGGCGGGATAAGGCAGGAATCCCTTGCCGGCGCTGACCCGGGTCAGGTCAAACCCTGGATCCGCCACAGCGGGATCGATGTC
>SKLO01000225.1 GCA_007123195.1 Verrucomicrobiales bacterium
GAACGGCGCGCCAACGGTGCCCACAGCGCCGGCCCGCCGCCCGAGCCCACGCCACCCCACGCCGCCCCGGCCGCGCGCTCGCCGCGACCGTAGGTTGTCCTCAAGTCGACCGGGGGGCGCGCCGCGCGTTCCCTGTGTCCACTACCTTCACGGCTCCTTTCGCCGACTGCGAATGAAACCGCCACGTGGTCCCGACACCAACCCGTGCGCATCACGCACAGCAGGTCGAATTGCGCCAATTCAACCTACGGGGCTGCCGCCTTGCTCCGCGCATGGTCAGGCCCGGTATCTGGACACCACCCCAACTCACGCCGTTTCCAGCAGCGCCGGCAACTGCTCGAAGCTGTCGATCACCACCGCGGCGCGATCGACCACCTGCTGGCGGCGGACGAAGCCGGTGAAACCGACGAACAGGTCGACCTCGCCGACGGTTTCGAGGTCGCTGATGCCGTCTCCCACCATCACCACCCGTTCGGGATGCAATTCCTCGCGCAGCTGCCTCACCACCTCGGCCTTGCCGCCGTTGCGTGTGGTCGGGTAATCACTGTCGTAGCCGGCGTAACGACCATCCGGATGGAACCGCAGCGGCACCGCCTCGATGCGGTCGATTCCGAGGCGCTGAGCCAGCGGCCCGATCACCTGCACAAAACCGCCGCTGACCACGATCGGGGTCCAGCCGCGGCCGCGTAGCAGCTCGATGGTCTGTTCCACGTGCGGCGCCAGGTTTTCCAGGTAACGCATGGCCACCTTGCAGCAGGCGTCGGCATCCGGTTGGATCAGTTGCAGCCGCAGCTCGAAGGTCTGGTCGATCGGCAGGTCGCCGTTCATCGCCCGGTTGGTCTGCTCGACCACCTCGCGGTAGACGTCCGGCCCGCGCAGGTGCGCCAGTTCATCGATGCCCTCGATGGAACTGAGGGTGGAGTCACAGTCGAGCAGCAGCAGCTTGGGTTTCATTTTTGGTCCATTCCCGGTTCAATGGCGGTCGTCGCGCCCGCCGAGCTGGTCGTCGTCGCGCGGGTCGAATGGCGGGTCGACCTCGCTGGTCGGCGGCGCCAGATCGGCGGCGGCCGGTTCGTCGGTCTCGTGCTCAAAGAACTCGGGATGCAGCCGCCGGTCGCGCCGCTCGACGAACCATGCCAGCCAGATGCAGATTTCGTAGAGCAGGAACATCGGGATGCCCATCAGCGCCAGGGTCAGCACGTCCGGCGGGGTCAGCAGGGCAGAGGCCAGGGCGATGCCGATGATGGCGAAGCTGCGGGTGCGGTGCATCAGGCTGAAGCTGAGCACATCCATCTTCACCAGGCTCATCACCAGCAGCGGCAACTGGAAGCTGATGGCGAACACGATCAGGATCCGGGACGAGAACTTGACGTAGTTCTCGATGGTCCACTTGACCTCGACGTCGCGCGCGGTGCCGAACAGGTAGAAGTATTCCATGATGCGCGGCAGCACACCGACGAAGGCGAACACCAGGCCGAACACCAGCAGGGTCATCGAGGCGCCGACCACGGTCAGCACCATCTTACGGGCCTGGCGGCCGAGCCCGGGCACGATGAAGTCGAGCAGCAGGTAGACCAGCACGGGAAACGTCAGCACCGCGCCGCAGATGAACGCCAGCCGGATGGTCAACATGAAAGTGCCGGCGACCTGGATCGAGCGCACCTCCACCAGCTCGTCCACCTGGGCGCGCCTGGTGTCGACCTGCTCGCCGGCTTCGTTGAGCACGGGCACCTCGACGTTGGCCCACTTCAGCGGCAGCTGGATGAAGTCGATCAGGTAGGCGTTGAACAGCAGGCAGCCGATCAAGGCGACCATCAGGGTGACGACGATGCGGAAGATGACCTTGCGGAAATCGTCGAGGTGATCGAGGAACGGCTTGGCCAGCGGCTTGTCGTCGTCCTCGTCCTCGTCACTCAATTCATTGCCGTCCGGCCCGTCGCCCGGGCCGCCTACTCCGCCGTCCATCCTCACCGCGGAGGCGGCCGCAGGATCGGACTCCGGATCCGGACCCTGCCCGTCGGCCGCCGCCTGCTGGGCCGCGCGCGCGCGCTGGTCGCGCCGCCGCAACTCGCGGAAGCGCCGGGCGGCGTCCTCGCGGGACTTGAACAGCTTGGCGAGAATGGCGTTGAACATCGCGTCAGTGGATCGGCTGTGAAGAAGGATCGATCAGGTGGCCGCCGGCCTGCCACCTGTCGACCGGCGATGGCCACCTGCCGACGGTCGCCGGGGTTGGGTCAGGACCTGGGTGGCGGAGGGTCGTCGTCGCCACTGCCGCTGCCGGGGTCGGCGGGGGCATCCTTGGAACCGTCGGAGGGCTGGTTGCCGCCCCCGTGCTGGTCGCGGCGACTGTAGTCTTCGAGGGTCTCCGGGTCCTGGTGGTATTCGTCGGCGGCGGGCCACTCGTCGGCGGCATCGGGATCCGCCGCTGCTGGTGAAGCCCCGCCCGGATCGTCACCCGGCTCCGGTTTGCCGTCCGGCGACCCGGCTTCGCTGCCGCCGCCACCGCCGCCGTTATCATCATCGCCGTCGCCATCCTCACCCGGCACGGGGTCGTCGAGGTGCCAGGCGTCGGCCTCCTCCTTCTGGTCGCGCCCGGCCAGTTCGGCCCAGGGGTCGTAGTCGTCCCGGTCCCAGTCGTCCTTGACCACCACGTCTTCGTTGAGATCCTCGTAGAACTCCGGATGCAGTTTGCGGTCGCGCCGCTCGATGAACCAGGCCAGCCAGATGCAGATCTCGTAAAGCATGTACATCGGCACCGCCAACAGGGACAGCGTGAGCAGGTCGTGGGTCGGGGTGATGATCGCCGCCACCAGGGTGATCAGCACCGCCGCATAGGAACGGGTGGTGCTCATCAGCCGGTAGTTGAGCACGTCGATCTTGACCAGCGCCATCACCACCACCGGCAGTTCGAACGAGATGCCGAAGATGAGGATCAGGCGGGTGACGAACTTGACGTAGTCCTCGATGATCCATTCGACCTTGATGCCGCGGTTGACGCCGAAGTAATAGAAGAACTCCAGCACCCGCGGGGTCAC
>SKLO01000555.1 GCA_007123195.1 Verrucomicrobiales bacterium
CGGCGATTTTTGCCGCCGGCCCCGGCATCGTGCCGGAACCCGGCCGGGCCATGCTGCTGGTTCTGGCGGCCATGGCCTGCCTCGCCCGCCGGAATGGGCGGCCCCAGACCTGCTGATCCAGGGGGAGTTCGGTAACCTCGTGGGGCGATCCTGAAGGGGCGTTGCATGGGATCTGGATCGCGCCGGTTGGCGCGGACGATTCAGGGCGACCGTCGCGCTGGCACCCCTCCGGGGTGCGATCATGGGTGCGGCGGTTCCGGTGGTGTCGCTGCGCTCAACCACCGGCTACCGGATGTGATGCCTCCGGCATCGACGGAGTCTTCCCCGCGCACCCCGCGCACCCCGCGCACCCCTCGCCTGCCAGCGGCGATGGCCGTTGGCCGCGGCTGGTTCCGCGGCGCGCCTGAATGGCCCGTTGCATCCGGCCGGCCAGCGGGCATGATGCGTCATGACTACCAAAAAACGCTGGGGTTGCGGCATCGCACTGGTCGTGACCCTGCTGATCCTCGTCGCGGTGCCGGTGATGTTGATCGGCACCCTCGGCCGCATGGTGATGGGTGAATTGCAAATCGATCCGCCGCCCCGCACCTTGCCGCGCTTCGGCGAGACGGTGGTCGACGGCCGCTGGGACCGCAGCCAGACCGGGCGCGGCAAGGTGGCGGTGATCCCGGTCACGGGTGTGATCACCAACTTCGCCCCGTCCAGCCTGTTCGGGGGCGCCGGCGAGAGCATGGTCGAGCGGATCCGGAGGCAACTGCAGCAGGCGCAGACCGATGACTCGATCAAGGCCATCGTGCTGCACGTCAACTCGCCCGGCGGCGAGGTCACCGCCTCCGACCACCTTTACCACGCCGTGGTCGAGGCCGCCGCCAGCAAACCGGTGGTCGCCTACTTCGACTCGGTCGCCGCTTCCGGCGGTTACTACCTTGCCTGTGGAGCCACCGCGATCGTGGCCAGCGAGACCGGCATCACCGGCAGCATCGGGGTCATCATCCAGAGCCTGAACTACGCCGAGTTGTTCGACAAGGCCGGGCTGGAAACCCACACCTTCGCCAGCGGTGAATTCAAGGACACCCTCAGCGGCTCCCGCCCGATGCGCGAGGACGAGGAGGATTACATCCGGCAACTGGTGGCCGGCATGTATGAACGCTTCCTGCAACTGGTGGCCGGTTCCCGCGGACTGCCGGTGGAACAGGTCCGGCGGGAGATTGCCGACGGCCGCGTGTTCACCGGCACCGAAGCCCTTGAGCTGAACCTGGTTGATGCCACCGGCACGATCGACCACGCCTATGCCAAGGCCAGGCAACTGGCCGGCGCCGAGCAGGCGGTGGTGGTGCGCTACGGCGCCGGCGGCAGCGGGCTGTCGCGACTGTTGAGCGCCGCCGAGGCGCAGGCCGACCAGCTGTCCTCCGACCCGAGCCGGCGACTGGAACTCGATCTCAGCCCCGGGCTGCTGCCGCGACTGCGGCCCGGCGTCCCCTATTACCTCGCCCCTTCCATGGTGGGATGGGAATGACCGTGCGCCGGTTCCGTTGCTGCCAGCAGGCCCGCGGCCCGTGGCCGGGGCACGATGACCCGACCGCCCCGACCGTCCCGAGCTGTTCATGAGCGGCCCCGACCACGCCACCGCCACCTCCGCCGCCCTCGCCGAGCAGGCGGCGCGGCAATTGGTGGTCGATTCGGCCCTGATCGCCTTTGCCGCCCTGGCGCTGGCGCTGCCCGTCTACGCGCTGCTGCGAAGCGCGGGCGTGCGCACCCTGAACTTCGGGCGGGTTCGGACCGACCGCCTCGGCTGGCCCGACCTCGCCGTGGCCTGCACCATGGTGGCCCTGTTGGTGGCCATGATGGCGGGCAATGCCGCCCCCCCCACCGACCAGGATGGCCAGCCCGGGCAGGCCCCGTCCGCGCAGCCGCAAGAAGCCGTCATCGGATGGCACCAGCCCGCCCTGGCCGCCCTGTCGGCCGACACGATCCCGCCAGGATCCGACCCCGCGCCGGATCCGGTGACCCACGAATCCCCTGCGACCGCTGACGTCCACGATCCGCTCCAAGGCGAAAGCACCGAACCCGGCTCCGCCGGCGACACCCGATCCCCGTCCGGCCTCGGCATCTGGTTCAGCGCGGTGTTCTGGGGCACCGTCAGCCTGGCGGTGATCCTCTATCTCGGCCGCATCCGCGGTCTGCCGGTGATTTCCTGGATGGGGCTTTCGAACCTCCATCCAGGCCGCACGATCGGAGTCGCCCTGCTCGCCCTGCTGGTGACCCTGCCGATCGTGTTCGCCGCCGCCGCCGGCTTCAATCGATTCGTGCTCGAACCCTACTGGCCCGACCTGGGCGCCCAGGAAGCCGTCAAGTTGTTCATGACCAGCTCCGATCTCGGGCTGCGCATCGCCTTGATCATCTCGGCCGTGATCGTGGCGCCGCTGGCCGAGGAGTTGTTGTTCCGCGGATTTCTTTATCCCGCCATCAAGCGCTTCACCGATCCGGTGTTCGCCATGCTCTGCACGGCGCTGTTGTTTGCCGCGGTGCACAACAACCTGCCGGCGCTGGTGCCCCTGTTCATCCTCGGCATCGCCTTCGCGATCGTCTATGAATACAGCGGCAGCCTGTGGACGCCGATCTGGATGCACGCCCTGTTCAACCTCACCAGCATCGTGTTGATGCTGCTCGGCAGCGGTGCCCCGCCGCCGGAACCGTTGCCGGGGGATTTCGCGATCACCACACCAGCGGTCGCCCCATGAAACCGTCCGATAGCCAACCCGATCCCGGCCAGCCCACCGTCGGTCAACTCGACGAGGACGCGCTGGTGCGGCGCCTGCTGCCGCTGCTGCCGGTCGACGCAGGCGTCATCGTCGGCGCCGGCGACGACTGCGCGGTGCTGGCGGGCCCGGAGCACGATGCCAACTCCCCCGATCCGACCGCGAGGCTGTGGTTGCTCAAGACCGACGCGGTGGTCGAGGGCCTGCACTTCAATCCCGGCGAGGCCCCCGAACGGGTCGGCTGGAAAGCCATGGCGCGCGC
>SKLO01000146.1 GCA_007123195.1 Verrucomicrobiales bacterium
CCGGCCCCGCAGAGCCGGCTGGCGCTGGCCGAGTGGGTGGTGATGGACGGACATCCGCTGACCTCGCGGGTGGCGGTCAACCGCCTGTGGCAAATCCTGTTCGGCACCGGCATCGTCGACACGCCCGGCGACTTCGGTGCCCAGGGCGGGTGGCCCAGCCATCCGGAACTGCTGGACTGGCTGGCGGTGGAATTCGTCGACCGCGGCTGGGACGTCAAGGATCTTGTCAGGATGCTGGTGCTGACCGAGGCCTACCGGCGCGATTCCGCCGCCACTCCGGAGCTGCTCGAGCATGACTTCGACAACCGGCTGCTCGCGCGCGGGCCGCGGTTCCGGCTCAAGGCCGAGCACATCCGCGACCACGCCCTGCGGGTGAGCGGTCTGCTGGTGCCGCGGCTCGGCGGGCCCAGCGTCAATCCCTACACCCCGGGCGACCTCTGGCGCGAGGTCAGCCACTATGGCAGCAGCCCCGCCACCGCCCAGACCTTTGTCCAGGATCGCGGCGAGAAGCTCTACCGCCGCAGCCTTTACACCTTCTGGAAACGCACCGTGCCGCCGCCCAACATGGCTGCCTTCGACGCCCCCAACCGCGAGGTCTGCACCGTCACCCGCCCGCACACCAACACCCCACTGCAGGCGCTGGTGCTGCTCAACGACGTGCAATTCGTGGAGGCCGCGCGGGCGTTCGCCCAGCGCATCCTGCAGCGTGACCTGGACGACGACCGGTCGCGGCTCGAGTGGGCGTTCATGGAGGCCCTGGCACGGCCGCCGGCGGACGAGGAACTCGACCTGCTGGTCAACGCGCTCGAGCGCGAACGCCGCCGTTACCGGGACGACCCCGAGGCGGCCGCCGGGTTCGTCCGCGTGGGCGAGTCGCAGCGCGACCAAGACCTCGACGAAACCGAGCACGCGGCCTGGGGCCAGCTGGCCTCGCTGCTGCTCAACCTGAGCGAAACCATCACCCGCAACTGACCGCCGCACCGCCCATCCTGACAAGTCATGATTGATCCTGACCAAGATCCCGAAGCCATCAGCCGCCGGACGTTCCTCGGCCGCAGCGCGCGCGGTATTGGACCGCTGGCGCTTGGCACCCTGCTGTTCCCCGACCTGCTGCGCGGAGCCGCCGCCTCCGCGGCGGCGGCCCGCTCGCCGCTCGGGTTGCCGGGCCTGCCCCACTTCGCCCCCAAGGCCAAGCGAGTGATCTGCCTGTTCCAAAGCGGCGGCCTGTCGCACGTCGACCTGTTCGACGACAAGGACGAGCTGCGCCGGCGCGGCGGCGAGCAACTGCCCGACTCCGTGCGCGGCGGCCAGCGCCTGACCGGCATGACCTCAGGTCAGAGTTCGTTCCCGCTGGTGCCGCCGATCCGGGAAGGCCGCCGCTGCGGCAGCCACGGCACCTGGATCAGCGATCTGCTGCCGGGCCACCAGTCGATCGCCGACGACCTGTGCCTCATCAAGTCGATGCACACCGAGGCCATCAACCACGACCCGGCCGTGACCTATGTGAACACCGGCAACCAGCTGCCGGGCTACGCCAGCATGGGCTCGTGGATCAGCTACGGCCTCGGCAGCGAGAACGAAAACCTGCCGGCCTTCATCGCCATGGTCTCGCAGGGCTCCGGCAAGAACCCCGGTCAACCGATCTTCTCGCGCCTGTGGGGCAGCGGCTTCCTGCCGTCGTCGCACCAGGGCGTCGGCCTGCGCCCGGGCGCCAATCCGGTGCTCTATCTCAACAACCCGGCCGGGGTCGGCCGCGGGCAGCGGCGCGAACTGCTCGACGATCTCGCCGCGCTCAACCAGCGCCGCGCCGACGAGCTGGGCGATCCCGAGACCCTGACACGCATCCAATCCTACGAAATGGCGTTCCGCATGCAGGCCTCGGTGCCCGAGCTGACCGACCTCCGCGGCGAATCGTCGGCGGTGGTCGACTCCTACGGATCCGACGTCCACCGTCCCGGCAGCTACGCGGCCAACTGCCTGCTCGGGCGCCGCCTGCTCGAGCGCGGGGTGCGCTTCGTGCAGCTGTTCCACCGCGGATGGGACCAGCACATCGCCCTCTCCCGCCAGCTGCCCAACCAGTGCCGCGACATCGACCAGCCCACCGCCGCCCTGATCCGCGATCTCAAGCAGCGTGGCATGCTCGAGGACACCCTGGTGATCTTCGCCACCGAGTTCGGCCGCACGGTGTTCAGCCAGGGCAACCCGGCCGATCCCAGCTCGGGACGCGACCACCACGGCCGCGCGTTCACCATGTGGATGGCCGGCGGCGGCGTGCGCGGCGGCATCGAGTACGGCCGCACCGACGACTTCTGCTACAACATCGTCGAGAATCCGGTCCACCTGCGCGACCTGCACGCCACCGTGCTGCACTGCCTGGGCATCGACCACGGCCGCTTCAGCTACCGCTTCCGGGGCCTGCAAACCCGCCTCACAGGAGTCGAGCACGCCAATGTGGTGCATGACATCCTGACGTAATCATCAGCAACCCGAGGACGGTGCATTCGCTTTCGCCTTGAGAGCAAACCGTCCGCTCCGCCACGGTCCGCGGGCCGGCCGGACCCGGATCCAGCAGGACCGAGGGCGGCGCCCTTCGCAACAGCTGTGTCTGCAGGTGCTTGTGCAACGGTTCCGGCCCCGGGCCTGGTTCCAACGTCGTCTGGTTTCACTCTGCATCGTCCCTCGTTCAGGGCCGGCCCGCAGGCAGCACGCTGCCGGCCGCGACATCTGGTGTCGCGGTCGCGGCCGCGACAGCAGATGTCGGAAGGGTTTGGTGCGGGGCCGGCGGCCGGCGGCGAAGCACCGCAGTCACGCCCGAGCTTGACGGCGGTGGCGATCCCGCGGTAATTTTTCTGGCATGAGTTCCTTCCCCATGCCCTTCCCCATGCCCCGCTGGCCCCGGGCGATCACAACCGACCACGGCGTGAGGTCTGCGCTGGCCGCCGGCGCGACCGGCCCTGAGGATTACCGGCACGCGGGATCCGCCGCCGTTGGGTGGCTGGCGGGCCGCCCGTTCGTGGGCC
>SKLO01000116.1 GCA_007123195.1 Verrucomicrobiales bacterium
GACCGGCTGGATCCCCCGCGACGCGGTTGGCTCCGGCAGCGGGCAACAGCCGCGGCCATGACGGAACGTGGCGCCGGCCCGTTGCCGGCGAGCGGCGGCCGCCGGAGAACGACCACACGGAACCCCTCCATAGGCATGTCTCGCCGGTGCAATTCCACCCATTCGCGGCTGGCCCGGAACCCTGCCGGCGAATCATGCAATTTTCAGGTTTTCCCCGAGAGATTCCAGCCGTCAATTGAGGGATAATGTATTCGCACGGTGGTTGGTTCTCATCGTCACCATTCACACACACGACCTACCTCACCCACACGCTTGTTTATGAAACACCACGCCCTTTCACGGTTCCCCGCTGTTGCCCTCGCCGCCGGCTTGACGCTCCTTTCCACCGCCGACAAGGCGTCGGGATTTGTCGTCCTGACGTTTGATGATCCGATCCAGCTGGATCCAGCTTTTCCGTCGGCGCAGAACTCCCCTGCCCCGATTTGGAGGGCCGACCGGTATCCGGCCGCCATCTTTGAATCTGCGATCCTTGGCGGCGAGAATGTGCTCGAGTTCGGGGTGTCACAGAACGATCGCGAAGGCGCTCGCGGCAGCTTCAACGGCCCTTTTTACAACTTCCAGGGCTACAAGCTTACCATGCCGGGGCGCAACTCATTCATTTCTGCGGATTTTTACATCCCCTCAACCCGTCCCTCGGACCTTGGGACAGTCAACGTCGGGCTTTGGGGGAGTGGGTCCGTAGGTGGAACCATCACCGCCTACCCCATTGTCGCCTACATCGCAGACGCGTCCATTGACGCCGGATTCTATTACTGGGAGGGAGCTTGGGAGGAGCTGGTACTGGGTACCTTCGAAGACGCGTTCTACACCTTAAGAATCGAACTCGACGAACCGAACGACCAGTTTTTGCTCAGCGTCACGAATGATCAGGGGATCCTGGTCGCCGACGCCACCAGCGCGGCCGGGGGAGCCGAACTCATTGGCGAACTGTTCCTGAATCTGGGCAACACCTTTGACCAATTGGTCGCCCCGGACGACCCGGATGAGCCCCAGACGTTCTCCGTCTTCGTCGACAACGTCAGCTACACCCCCGAGCCGTCGCGGGCCCTGCTGATCAGCCTGGCGCTGGTGCCGGTGCTGCTGCGCCGCCGTCGCGCGGGGGCGTGATCACCCCGGCGCCGGCAACCACTGGCGGCCTTTCGGGGCCCCGCTCCACCGGTTCCCAAGCGGCACCGGGAAGGGCGGGGCCCTTTTGGGTCATCCTTCCGACCAACGAATTTGTAGGACATTGATAATCAATAGAAAACTTTTCGCTATTGACGCCCAATGGATCTGCAACCGCCATGGGCTCGTCCCGATTCCGCACCCGCCACAGCGCGGGTTCCGATGCTGACAACGAACCGGGAACCACTGATGGACCGGAATTGATAGTACACTGATGATGAGCTCATTATGTAGTTTTTACGGTCAGGCTACGAGTGAGTGACCCGGCATCACCAAGGGCTTCATCGCCAGAACTGAACCCTCAATTTCCAATCCAGTTCCGCGACTGCCGGAATCTCCACCGGCCGCCAGTGGCGGGGGGGCGGGCAATTGGAACAACTAAACCCCCCTGATTTATTTCTGAGACACGTTTTTCACGCATATTCTTGCTTTCTGTGCAAAAAATTAGTTATCTTTACCAACAGTCCACGACCGTCCATGCTGATATTTCAGGTTTTTCCTGAATGCCCGAGCGGCTTGGGTCGCTACTCTGAATTTAGGAGTATCGCTGTGCCGATTCGGGGCCCAGGCGGGCCGTTGCCGGCAGACGCGCATCTCCGCCACCAGTCCAGAACCAAAGATCCGCTCGCGCAACCCCAAACCACCCTCCCGCCGCAAACCCGGCTCCCCTCCTCCCGAATCACTCCTCGCTGCAACCCACATGCTCAGCCACGGCACCCCCCCTACCCCATCAGCCCCCCTTCCGGACAAACCCGCCCACGACCGCAAGGCGCCCCCGTTTGAGGGGGCGCCGTCCGGGAAGGGGCCGGAACCGGAACGGTTCAACGGCGGACCGGATGGCCGTCCCTGCCGGCTGCTCCATGTCGAGCCGGTGCCGGTCGTCCGGGCCGGGATTGAAGCGCAGTTCGCGAACCTGGCCGGGCTCGAATTGCTGCCCGCCGTCGAAGACCCCAGGGCGGCACTCGGCCAGTTGGACTCAGAACCACCCGACTTGCTGCTTGCCGAGATCGCGTTCGAGCAGGTCGATGGATTGGAGTGGCTGAAGACGGTCTGCCAGGGCCGCCGGACACCCAGGGTAGTGGTGTTCACGTCCCTGCCGGTGGAGGTGTTCGGTAGCCGCGCACGGCGCGCCGGCGCCTGGGCCTTTGTCGGCAAGGAGGCCACCTTCCCTTCGCTGATCGGCATCCTGAGCGATGTGGCCAGGGGCCGGAAGCGTTTCCCCGCCGCACCCAAGCCCTCACCTGGCAGCCTCTGTCATGCGGTGGGTCAGCTTAGCGACCGTGAACTGGCTGTGTTTCAACTGCTCGGTCACGGCCATTCGACCAAGGAAGTCGCCAGCCTGCTGGGCCGCAGCCCCAAGACGGTCGAAACCCACCGCGTCCACCTGATGCGCAAGCTAGGTGTGGAGTCCATCAATGCCCTGATTCGGGTCGCCGTGCGCTGGCTGGATAATCCCAACGGCAGCATGCCTTGAGCACCAGGGGCGGCGGACGGCATCCGGATCCTCTGGTGCCGTGGTCCGCCGATGGCGGACGCGAGTGGACTGGGACGGCAGGCTCGAGGCTGGAGCCGTTTGGACAACCGCTTCCCTGGCCGGCCAGCCGAGCTGCCGTTGCCAGCGCAAAAAAAAGTTCCAACGGGCGATTGCAATCTACTGAATGGTAGAGTAGTAGATATTCATGAGCGAATCCATTGCCACCCGTCCCTGCCACCAGTGCCCCGATCCGTCCCAAGACGACACCCTCTGGCTCGATGTCCGCAGCCCGGCCGAATTCGAGGCCCTGCACATTCCCAATTCGCGCCTGCTGCCGCTCGATCAACTCGACGCCGACAGCGTGCGCCACCTGGCCGGCGACCGCCCGATCCACCTGGTCTGCCGGACCGGCAACCGCGCCACCCAGGCCGCCTCCAAACTCGCCGACGCCGGCTTGTCCAACCTCATCGTCGTCGAGGGCGGGGTCGAAGCCTGGAACCAGGCCGGCCGACCGGTCAACCGCGGCCAATCCGGCGGCATGTCGCTCGAACGCCAGGTGCGGGTCGCCGCAGGAGCGCTGGTGCTCATCGGCGTCCTCACCGGCTTCCTCGTGCACCCGGGTCTGTTCGGACTGGCCGCCTTCGTCGGCGCCGGGCTGGTGTTCGCCGGCTTGACTGACTGGTGCGGCATGGGCCTGCTGCTGGCCAAAGCCCCCTGGAACCGGCGCGCCGGCGAGGCCGCCACCTGTGCCCTCATCAAAAACTGACCCCCAACCCGCCAACCCCCGGCTCTGTTCACCCAAAACCAACCGACCCTATGTTCCTCCGTCAAATCTACGATGAATCCCTGGCCCAGTTCGCCTACCTGATCGGCTGCCAGCGCACCGGCCAGGCCCTGGTGATCGACCCCGAGCGCGACATCGACCGCTATCACCGGCTCGCCGCCGACAACGACCTCACCATCACCGCGGTGGCTGAAACCCACATCCACGCCGATTTCGTCAGCGGCGCCGCCGAGTTCGCCACCGATCCCGACATCCACCTGTATCTCTCCGCCGAGGGCGGCGACGACTGGAGCTATCAATGGACCGGTGACCGCCCGCACGTGCACCTGCTGCGCCACGGCGATGAGTTCAAGGTGGGCAACATCCGCATCCAGGCGATCCACAGCCCGGGTCACACCCCCGAGCACCTGGCCTATTTGATCACCGACCTGGGTGGCGGCGCGGACCAACCCGTCGCCTTGGCCAGCGGCGATTTCCTGTTTGTCGGCGACGTCGGCCGACCCGACCTGCTGGAGACCGCCGCCGGTGTCACCGACACCATGGAACCTGCCGCTCGCCGACTGCAGGCATCGCTGGTCGAGCGCCTGGGTGATCTGCCGGAATTCCTTCAGGTTCTGCCCGGCCACGGCGCCGGCAGCGCCTGCGGCAAAGCCCTCGGAGCCGTCCCCACCAGCGTGCTCGGTTACGAGCAGCGCTTCAACCAGGCTCTCCGCCTGGCCAACCACGATCCGGAAGACTTCGTCCGCGACATCCTCACCGGCCAGCCCGAACCCCCGCTCTACTTCGGACGGATGAAGCAGGTCAACCGCGACGGCATCCGCGTCACCGGCGGTGTCAGCCTGCCGCCGCGGCTGGCGACCCGACAGCTCAAACCGTGGATCGATGACCCCGACACCGTGGTGATCGACACCCGGGCCGAGCGCGCCGAGTTTGCCGCCGGTCACCTTCCCGGGGCGTTGCACTGTCCCTACCCCGGCCCGTTTTTCCTTGCCGGTGCCGGATCCTACGTGGCACCGGAACAACGCATCCTGCTGCTGACCGAGGATCCTGCCGAGGTCGAGGCCATGACCCGCCAGCTGTATCGGATCGGCCTCGACCACGTGGTCGGCTACGCCACCGTGGCCGACCTCAAGGCGGCCGGCCTGCTCGCCCAACCGACCCGGCGGATTGACTTTGAACAATGGCAGGCCGACGGCGGCGGGACCGCGGCGGCGGCCGACGGCGACCTGATTCTCGACGTGCGCAACGCCACCGAGTTCGACGCCGGCCACCTCGAAGGCGCGGTCAACATCGCCTACACACGACTCAAGGCGCGCCTGGATGAAGTACCGCGAGACCGTCGTCTGCTGGTCCACTGCGGCACCGGCAGGCGCGCTTCCCTGGCCACAGCCTTCCTCTTGCGGGAGGGTTTCGATGCGGTCCACATCGATGGCGTCTGCAGCGAGTGCGACCGGATCGCCGAAGGCAAGGGCCTCACGCATTGACAGGTTCAGACCGGCGCAGGCAGGCCGCTGCCGCGTGTTGGCCGGTGTCGGCGTGACCTGATCCGCCAACAAGCCCACCGTCCCCATGAGTCTTCCGACCGAAATCGCCGCCCTGATATACGGAGCTGTGGTCGGATTGTCCCTCGGCTTGACCGGGGGTGGAGGTTCCATCTTCGCGGTTCCCCTGTTGGTCTACGGCCTTGGCCTCGGCATGCGATCAGCCGTGGCGCTCTCGTTGCTGGTGGTTGGGCTGACCGCTATTTACGGCGCGGCCCTGCAATGCCGCGGCGGCACGGTCCGCTGGCGTGCCGGGCTTGTCCTGGGCCTGGGCGGACTGATGACCGCTCCATTAGGGTCGTGGCTCGGCCGGCTGCTGCCGGAAGCCCTGGCCTTGCTGTTGTTCGCCCTGCTCATGTTGCTGGTCGGCTGGCGCATGTGGAGCCAACCGACCCAGGCCACCGAGGTGCCGCTGGCCCCTTCCCGGCTGGCCTGCAGGGTTCCGACAGCCGGCACCGTCGACCGCTTCCAGCCGGCCTGCGCCGCCAAACTGCTGTTCGCTGGAGCCGTGACCGGCGTGCTGGCCGGCATGTTCGGGGTCGGCGGCGGATTCCTGGTCGTTCCCGCCCTGCTGATCGTCGCCCGGCTGCCCATTGTTCAGGCGCTCGCGACTTCCCTGGTTGGCATCGGTTTGATCTCGATCGTCGGTTTTGCCGCCAACGCCGGTCAACTGGCCGCGAACGACCGCCTCGTGGGCATGTGGTTTCTCATCGGCGCCGGAGCCGGCATGACCATCGGCATCGCGGTCAAACGCTTTCTCCCCGGTCGTTACCTCAGTCGCGGATTCGCCCTGATGGTGATCGCCGTCGCCGGCTGGATGCTCTGGCAAACCGCCGCCGGCTGGTGGCAGCAGGGTTGAGCATTGACCTCGGGCCGGAATGGAATTCCATTGACACCGCTTCCCAGGATGTTGAAGATGGCACCGGTTGCACGTCCACGACCACCCCCGTCTTGTTGAACCCCTTCATCGAGGTTTATTGTCATGCCTGAACTGGTTTTGAAACTGCATCATGTCATGAGATCCGTGATCGTGTTGATCATGACCAGCGTGGTCGCCATCAGCGCCGGCCATGCCGGGGATGAACTGCCGGCGGTGGTCTCCCCGGCGGAGTTTGAGCGGTTGCATGAGCAACTGTTTGAAGAGGCGGACGGACAGCTTTGGCGCCAGATTCCCTGGACGGCCTCGGTTCGCGAGGCGCTGGCCCAAGCCGCGGCCGAGGGCAAGCCGGTCTTGCGCTGGGAATCGCACGGGCCACCCCTGACCTGTGGGTGACGGACCGCCAAGAACCTCCGTGAGAGGCTCAATCGCGATCCCGAATTGGTCGAGATGATCAGTGCGACATTTGTGCCGCTGGCCATCGCAGCCCACGAATCCAGGCGCCAGGACGCCGAGGGGGAATTCCTCAAGACCATTGCCGAATCCCAGCCCTACGGCCAGAGATACGGCCACGTTCAAGGCTTGATTGTGGCCGACGTTGCAGGCCGGGCTTACCTGTATGTCGATACCGATGCCGGCTATCAGGACCCCGAACTTGCCGACAAGCTCCGCATGGCTGCCGACATGGTCCAGCCCGCGGAGCCGGTCCACCTGGATGACGGACCCAGCGACCAGCGGCTCCGGCCTGAAATGCCCCCTGGGACTCAGGTGGTGCGGGTATTGACCAAGAACATTGACGATCCGGATCAGCGATCCCGCATGGGTGGCGAGGACCTCGGTTATGAAAACCTGTGGATTCTCCCGGATGAGGCGCAGCAACTGGCCCGCGACCGGGTGCCCGAGAGCCTCAAGCAGCGGATTGCCACCTATCATCTTCTCAACTCCTACACAGGCGAAAGCCAGCTGCACCATGTCGGCAAGGGGCCGGACTACGTCGAGGGGCAGGCCGGCGTGCGGGAGTTTGAACTGACGCTCGACGACGGCGTGCTAAGCGGATCGGTTCATATCTTCATCTCACCGACGCACCATTATCGCGCCAGCTTGCTCGGCTTCGTCGAAGCCAAGGACGGGCAGCTGACTCGTTTTGATCTGATCGCACGCGGCCCATGGGTCAGGAAATTTTTCGCCGATTCGCCGCTGGAGCGGACCACGCAGGTGGCTGCGTTTCGATTGGCCACCGAGGAACAGATGAAGCACGACGGCTCCTACCGGATTCCGCCCGGCTTTCACGTGTTCCCAATGAACGACTATCTGCGCCAGCCGAACCCTTGAAGCTGGAATGGAAACCATCAACCATTAAGCCTCTCATTTCCAATCCTCGGGATTCACCTGGCCAAATTCTTACCACACCGCCCTTCCCAAAGAGTAACCGCCGAAACCACGAAAGGGCGGGTACTCTTGCCGATTTCACGCATCACTTCCCGGGCAGGCCTGCTCAGCAGGCTGCCACCTTCAAGCCACCATAGCAGGGCATGGGAATCGATCACCATGGATTGCGGTCGTCATTCCGCAGGGCCTCCCAATCCTCTTCGGGAAGCGGATCCATCAGCACCTCCTCTGGAACTCCTGCGACCCCTTTCCCGGGACCGCTCCGGTACTCCGCCAGCACATCCTCCACCGAGGAACCCTTCCCTCCGGGTCGCACCTCCAGCACCTTTCACCCCGGCCGCGGGCAAGCCGCCGCCACGCCAACAACCGCACGCTCCCCTGCCCCGGCTACCCCCAAATCCCGCCGCCCGCCCCGTCCCAGCTGCCACTTGCGCCACCGACCGCAGCGGCGGATAGTCCCGGCCCATGTCCAGTTCCGTGCCCAACGCCACCGATGCCCCCGCCTCGACCGCCGACGCGCCTGCCGAGGCCGTGCCCTCGAAGGCCTACTCGCCGGCCGAGGTCGAACGCCTCTGGCAGGGCCGCTGGCATCAGCAGGGATGCTTCACCGCCGACCCCGCCGCCGTGCTCGACCACGGCCAGCCGCCCTATTCCATCGTCATCCCGCCGCCCAACGTCACCGGCGTGCTCCACCTCGGCCACGTGCTGAACAACACCATCCAGGACATCCTCTGCCGCCGCGCCCGCCAGCAGGGCCGCCAGGTGCTGTGGCTGCCCGGCACCGACCACGCCGGCATCGCCACCCAGTCCCGCGTCGAGCGCCACCTGCGCCAGACCGAGAAAAAAACGCGCCACGACCTCGGCCGCGACGCCTTCCTCGAGCGCGTCTGGGACTGGAAACACAAGCACGGAGGCATCATCACCGACCAGCTCAAGGCGCTCGGTTGCTCGCTCGACTGGTCGCGCGAGCGCTTCACCATGGACCCGGACTACAGCCGCTGGGTGTCCAAGGTGTTCGTCGATCTGTTCAAGGAAGGTCTCATCTACCGCGGCCGCCGCATGGTCAACTGGTGCCCGGCCTCGCTCACCGCCCTCAGCGACGAGGAGGTGATCATGAAACCCCAGCGCTCGAAGCTTTACACCATGCGCTACCGCGTCGCCGGCCAGCCCGGGCGCTTCGTGGAGATCGCCACCACCCGGCCCGAGACCCTGATGGGCGACACCGGCGTGGCCGTGCATCCCGACGACCCGCGCTACGCCGACCTGATCGGCCAACACGTCGTGCGCCCGTTCCCGGAAGCCGAGATCCCGGTGGTCGCCGACGAGCACATCGATCCCGAGTTCGGCACCGGCGTGCTCAAGGTCACCCCGGCCCATGACAAGGCCGACTACGAGATCGGCCAGCGCCATTCCCTGCCCGCCATCGACGTCCTCCACCCTGACGGAACCATCAACTGCCCGCAGGTGCCGGAGCTGGACGGGCTCGACCGCTTCGCGGCGCGCGACAAGGCCGCCGCCATGCTGGAGGACCTCGGTGCGCTGGTCAACACCGAGGTCCATGAGAACAACGTCGGCTTCTCCGAGCGCGCCGACGTGCCGATCGAGCCGCGGCTGTCGATGCAATGGTTCCTGAAATACCCTTGCGTTGAACAGGCCACCGCCGCCGTGCGCGACGACAACATCACCTTCCGTCCCGCGCGCTGGCGCAAGACCTACCTGCACTGGATGGAGAACATCCAGGACTGGTGCAT
Source organism: Verrucomicrobiales bacterium (assembly GCA_007123195.1). Taxonomy (GTDB): domain Bacteria; phylum Verrucomicrobiota; class Verrucomicrobiia; order Verrucomicrobiales; family SKLO01; genus SKLO01. The sequence goes on from SKLO01000116.1 coordinate 9,041, forward strand.
CAGCCGCCAGCTGTGGTGGGGCCACCGCGTGCCGGTCTGGTACCGGCGCGACAAGGCCGATGAACTCCGTGAGCAGGCGCTCGACGCCGGCCGCATCGGCACCGACCTCCACGTCGGCACCGAGCCGCCGGACGATCCCGAAAACTGGCTTCAGGACGACGACGTGCTCGACACCTGGTTCAGCTCCTGGCTGTGGCCCTTCGCCACCATGACCGGCGCCGACGGCGAGCCCTCGCCCGAGCTCAGGGCCTTCCATCCCACCAGCGACCTGTCCACCGGCCCTGACATTATCTTTTTCTGGGTCGCGCGCATGATCATGGCCAGCTACCGCTTCACCGGCGAACTGCCGTTCAGGAACGTCTTCTTCCACTCCATCATCCGCGACATCAAGGGCCGCAAGATGTCCAAGAGCCTCGGCAACTCGCCCGACCCGCTCGACCTCATCGCCAGCTACGGCGCCGACGGCCTGCGCTTCGGCCTGCTGCGCATCGCCCCGGTCGGCACCGACGTGCGCTTCGACGAGAAACAAATCGAGGAGGGCAGGAACTTCGCCACCAAACTGTGGAACGCCGCCCGCTACCGCATGATGCAGGGCGACCCGCAGCCGTCTGCCGACGCCGAATCCGGGGCCGATGAACTGGCCGCCCCGCTGGGAACCGTCGACGTCGACATCCTGGCCCGGCTCGACCGCCTCGCCACCGACATCGACCAGGCCTACGCCGACTACCGGTTCAACGAGATCGCCGGCCTGCTCTACGAGTTTTTCTGGAGCCAGTTCTGCGACCGCTATCTTGAGGCCGCCAAACTGCAGTTGCGCCCCGGCGCCGACCCCGGCCGCCGCAACGCCACCCTGGTGACCATCGACACCGTGCTGCGCCGCTTCCTCGCCCTGCTGCACCCGCTGATGCCGCACGTGACCGAGGAACTGTGGAGCCAGCTCGGCTTCGGCCAGGACGACGACGGCGGCCGGTTGCTGACCAGCCGCGCGCTCGACGACGAACCAGTGCTGCAGGGGATCGACCCGGCCGACATCGGGACGCGCTCGTCGCAGGCCGCCGGCCTGTATGAAACCGCCGCCCGCCTGCGCAACCTCAAGGCCGAATACCAGCTGCAAACCCGGCGCGACATCCCGGTGCTGTTCGTAGTCGATGCAGCCAACGACGGCGCCTCCGACCCCGAGCACCTCGCCCTGCTCGAACTGCTCGCCGGGGTCGACCTGACCGTGGCCACCGCGCTCGACGACCTGCCCCAGGGCACGCCGCGCGCGCTCACCCCGCTCGGCGAAGCCGCCATGCCGCTGGCGGGCCTGATCGACATCGACGCCGAACGCAGCCGCCTTGGCAAGGAGCGCGACAAGGTCGCGCAGGAAATCACCAGGAGCCGCGCCAAGCTGGACAATCCCAAGTTCACCGACCGCGCCCCCGAGGCCGTGGTCAATCAGGAGCGGGAGCGGCTGCAGGAATGGCAGGAGAAGGAGGCCAAGCTGCGCGCCATGATTCAGGCCTTGGGCGCGTGAATCCGGGTTGGCCGGCCCCGTGGCCCCGCGGCCGCAGGACCGGACCCCGGCGTCGAGCATGCCGTCAGTGCGCGCGCCTTGCCCTGCCCGCCCCGCGCCGCAACACCAAGGAGCCACGGCATCCTTGCCGTGAATCGCCCGCCGCGGAATAGAACCGCAGCGCCAACGGCCACGCGCTGAACGGCAGGGATGCCGTTCCTCCTTGCGCGCCACGATCCCCATGGCTCCAAGGCGCGCCTGCCTTCGCCCTTGCAAGCAAGCCCGGTGACCGCCAAGCTGGCGATCCGCCGAATCCAGTCACCGCCATGGCCAAGACCGAACTTCCCTCCAGACCCGACGCCTTCGCCGGCCGCCGCCACGTGGCCATCGTGGCCAGCCTCTACAACGACCGCTACGTCGAGGGTCTGCTGGACAACTGCATGGACGAACTCCACGAGCTGGTGCCGCACGCCGCCCGCTCCGTCTACCGCGTGCCCGGCGCGTTCGAGATCCCGGTCGCCGTGGCCGAGGTGCTGGCCACCCGCGAGCCCGACGTGGTAATCGCCCTCGGCGTCATCATCCAGGGCGCCACCGCCCACGCCGAACTGGTGGCCGAATCGGTCACCGCCGCGCTGCAGCAACAGGCGGTCGCCGCCCGCGTGCCGGTGGTCCACGAGGTGCTGTTGGTGCAATCCGCCGACCAGGCCGAGGAACGCTCGCTGCAGCCGCGGCTCAACCGCGGTCGCGAGGCCGCCCGCGC
>SKLO01000322.1 GCA_007123195.1 Verrucomicrobiales bacterium
AGGCCACCGGCCGCGACCACCACCCGTTCAGTTTCACCAACCTGCTCGCCGGCGGCGGCATCCAGGGCGGCCGGATTTACGGCGAGACCGACGAAATCGGCTGGGGCGTCACCAGGGACCCGGTCGACATCCACGACTTCCATGCCACCCTGCTGCACCTGTTCGGCCTCGGCCACGAGGACCACACCTTCCGCTTCCGCGGCCGCGACTACCGCCTGACCGACGTCGGCGGCCGGGTCATCCCCGGCTGGACCTGATGAGTCTCCCCGTGGAGCGCCCACCCTGGGAGCGTCCAGCCCCATCTGGGCACGCCGCCCCAGACCCCGCCGCGCCACTAGCGCGGCAACTCTCCTCCATGAACCTCGCGACTAACTTCCTTTATACAGTTGCTAAGCAACAATGCGGTTTTCTCGCGCCCATTTGACCTCCCCACTAATTTGGTGCTCCCTGCCAAGTTAGTCCGGTGGTTGTCCGCCTAAACGGTGAGTGCTCCCGAGTAACTTGAAATGTTCCCGGGTGAGGAACGCGTCCAGTTGGCCGACCCCAGCCCCGTGCGGCGCAGGTTTTGGTGCTGGCTCCAACGCCCCCAGTGGGCGCCCCCGGTGGGCTTGTCCCACCGGAGCGAAAGGTTCCCGGCTAGCCTCCACCTTCCCTTCCTCCAACGCCCCCGGTGGGCTCGCCCACCGGAGCGAAAGGTGAGGCGGCCGTGTGCGCGGCGGCAGACCTTGGTCTCCGGCGGGACCAGCCCGCCGGGGGACAGGGTTTGACTGGGGGTGGGGCTGGCTGGCCAACCTCCGTCTCCGGCGCGACAAGCGCACCGGGGGACTCTTCGGCGGGCGAACTCGCGGAGCGCCCCCGGTGGGTTCATCCCACCGGAGCGCCAGCCAAGCCAGCCTCCAGTTATTTCCGATCCCCCCCGCAGCGAAGGTTCTGGGGCTGAAGAGGTGGTGGCCACCGGTGGCTGGGGAACTGCGGCCGGACGCCCCCGAATCACCGCCTTGATGCGGAACCCTGCCCGACAACCCCCCGCCGGCAGATCGGCCGCCTCAAGCGGGCTGACCTCCTTCTTCCAGTTCGCTTTCATTGACTTAGCTCGTGCTCTCACCCGGGGATTCCAGCGAACCGGGCGGCAACATCGACTGTATGCCTGGCATATTTTTGTGGGGGTCAGCGCCGGGTCAGCGCCGGGTCAGCGCCGGGGTCAGCGCCCGGTCTGGAACCGGGTGAGTTGGTCGAGCTGGGTCAGGGTAAGCCCGTCAAAGTGGCGCGGCATGAGATCGACCGTGAGGCGCAGCCGCAGCCGGCGCAGTTGCTCCCGGTCGTCAGCGTCGGGGTGGTCGCGCCGCACCTGCTCGAGGCCCGCCACCAGGTCCTCGTGGGCGATCTCGCCGAACGCCTGGTAGAACCCTAGCACCCGGTCGGCGCCGAAGCGTTGCAGCAGCACCTCGACCGCCAGCCCGGAGAACACATACTGGGCCGAGATCATGCGCGGATCGCCGGCGTCGCCCACCGTCCCCAACTCCATCAGGCTGACCAGCGACACCTCCCCCAGAGCGCCGGATTGCCGCAGGCCGCGCACCGTGCCGGGGGTCAACTGGTCGGCATACACCACCGCGATTCCCTCCACCAGCCACGGCGGCGTTTGCGCCCGGGTCCAGTCCGCCAGCGCCAGGTGCACCAGTTCATGGGTCACCGTGGTCTGCCGGTCGCCGAGGTTCAGCGCCCGTTGCAGCACCAGGAACCGATGGTCGTTGATGAACATCGCCCGGTTGACCTCGCGTTGGCCGTCGCGATCAAGGATACGCATGGCCGAGGCGGCCCCGCTGTAGTGACCGGCCGGGCGCCCTGTCAGCGCCTGGAAGTCCTCCCGGAAGGGCACAAAAAACGCCACATAGCGCCGCTCCAGGGCGAGCTTCTTCTGCCGCAGGATCTGGTAGGCGCGCTCGACCTGGGCCCCCGAGGCGTGGATCTTGTCTTCCGACTCGGTGTCCGGCCGGTAGATCAGCAGAAAGTGCGGCGTTTGGGCGAAGCCGGTGTAGCCGAGCACCCAGAACGGCGGCGGACCATGGTAGCGGATCTCATCCAGATGCCAGCCACCGCCCTGGTCCGCTGGCCGCGGAACGAGGTCGCAGCGCCATGAGGTGACGAACGACTGATCGGCATCAATCGTCTCCAGCCCGTGTTCGAACCGCAACTCGACCCCGCGCAGCCTGCCGTCCGGATCCACCGCCAGTTCCTGCCGGGGTGGCAGCGCCCAGCGCGGCTCGGTGGCCGGCACCTGTTGCAGCCCGCGGAGGAACACCGCCAGATCGATCCCGGCCTCGGACCCGGGTGCGGCCCGTCGACCGAGCGCTTCGGCATCGCCCGCCCGCAGTTCACGATTCATGCCCTCGACCCACTCGCGGATCTCATTGAACAACACGTCCCCGCCCGCGGCCGCCGGACCCGGTGCGGCCGCCATCTCCCCCCCGTCCGCATCCAGCCAGGTGAACGATCCGGTGTCGCGATCGTGACGCCACCGGATCACCGGGTAGCCCGGGAACACCATCGCCCCCTGCCCCAGTGCCGGCGGGTTGGGCAGGTCGAAGCTGACTGCGCCCCGGTGCGTCTCCCAGGCGCGCCAAGGTTCGCCCAGCGGCCCGATGCCCTGGCGCAGGCTGTCACCGACCTCGACCGGCTCGATCACCTCGCCCTCGGCCGTGATCAAGCGCAGGTGGGAACCGTTCGGGCCGCCCTCGTTCAGGCGCAGGTCGTTGGGCGAACGATTGGTGAAACCGAGTTCGATCACCACCCGCCGGCCGTCGATCGCGATTGCCTCGACGTCCAGCGGCACCCCGGCCAACCCCTCCTCGGTGCTCTCGACCCGCAGGCCGACCGGGTGCCGCTTCAGGGTGGACAAGCCGGCGGCCGGTGCCTGCAGGTCGTCCGCCTGCCAGCTGAACTCCAGCGCCTCGAATCCCGGGATCACCAGTTGCCACGCCCGCTGCTCAGGCGGCGGACGTGGGAACACCAACTCGCCGACCACCGCCGTGCCCCCGGCCAGTCCCCCTTCCGGCAGGTAGGTGCGCAGGCGCGGGTCGACCTCGCGGCACGCCAGCATGTCCGGCACCCCGGCTGCCGTCTCTTCAAGCCATACCAGCCCCGGTTCGAGCGATCCGAACGCCTGGATCGGCAAGCCGGTGGCGTTTTGAAACCCCACCCGCAGCCGCAGCTCATCGCCGGTCAGCTCCAGCCGGTACAACCTCAACACCAGCCCCTGGAACCGCAGGTCGATGGCCCTGGCCACGCCTTCCAGCTCGATCAGGCCGGCGTCGGCGTCGTCCGGGTCCTCGCCCGCTTGCGCCGTCGACTCCGCCGCCGACGGCGGCGGCGCTGGCGGATCTGCGGTCCCCTGCTCACCCCGTCCCCGGTCCACCACCACGAGCGCCAAGGCAAATACCAGCGCCGACACTGGTGTGCTGGCTCCGAAACAAAACCGCCATCGCTGTTGGTGATCGATCCTCATCCTGTTGGTGCGCTGATGGGGCGGCGATGACCGCCGGCGCACGGGCCATTCCCCCACCATGGCCGGAGGAACACCTTGCCCCGCCGGCGAATTCCCGCAACCATGGGGTGAGCAACCCGTCCCGGTCATGATACGCGGCCGGTCCGGCGGTTGACTGAGCCGGCTCCGACGATTGATGAAGTTGCACCGGCGCGGGACGAGCCGGCGCAAGGAAATGACAGAAAATTGGGACACCATGATGAGACACAAACGGAATAGGCGCCTATTGGGACTGATCCCTCCCGCATTCGCGGCACTGCTTGTTTTCCCCTGTTTTTACGCCGAGGCCGCGCCGCCCAACATCCTGCTGATCTACACCGACGACCAGGGCTTCGGCGACTTCAGCGCCCAGAATCCCGACGGCAAAATCCCGACCCCCAACCTCGACCGGCTGGCGGCGGAGGGCATGCGCTTCACCGACGCCCACAGCTCGTCCGGCATCTGCACGCCCAGTCGCTATGCGCTCCTGACCGGACGCTACCACTGGCGTCAGGGCCATGGCATCGTCGGCATTCATGGTGGCCCGTGGTTCGACCAGGGACGCTTCACTATGGCTGACATGCTGCGCGAGCAGGGTTACCTCACCGCCTGCATCGGCAAGTGGCACCTGGGCTGGGACTGGGACGCCATCCGGGTTGAAGGCACCGACCGGCTCGCACCCGACGGCCACGACTGGTCGAAACCTGTGCCCGGCGGACCGCTTGAGCGCGGCTTTGACTACTATTTCGGCGATGACGTGCCCAACTTCCCCCCTTACACCTGGATTGAGAACGACCGCATCCTGATCGCCCCCACGGTTCCGTTCAGCCCGCTCCCGGAGCCGCAACCCGGCGACGAGGGGGGCGAGCGGATGTCGGGGCACGACAGCCGCGACGGCGCCATGGTTGATGGCTGGCGCCTGGACGAGGTGCCGCCACGGCTGGCCGAACGCGCGGTCGAGTGGATCGCCGAACAGAAGGACCTCGACCAACCGTTCTTCCTCTACTGGTCGTGGACCGGCCCGCACACGCCGGTGGTGCCGATCGAAGAGTTCCAGGGCTCCACCGAGGCCGGCCCCTACGGCGACTTCATGCACCAGCTCGACTTCCATCTCGGACAGGTGCTCGACGCGCTCGACGAGCACGGATTGAGCAACAACACGCTGGTCATTTTCAGCAGCGACAACGGGCCCGAGGACATCGCCTACGCCCGCATCCGCAACCACGGCCACGTCAGCAGCGGCCCCTTGCGCGGGGTCAAGCGCGACATCTGGGAGGGCGGACACCGGGTGCCCTTCGTGGTGCGCTGGCCCGGGGTCATCGAGCCCGGCCAGATCAACGACGAGCTGATCAGCCAGATCGACCTGATGGCCACCCTGGCCGCGATTGTCGGCTGCGAACTGCCCGACGGGGCCGCCGAGGACAGTTACAATCTGCTGCCCGTGTGGACCGAGGGCCGGCCCAGCCCGCGCGACACCCTGGTGCATAACACCAGCCGCGATCGTTACGCCATCCGCCATGGCGACTGGCTGTTGATCGATGCCCCGAGCGGTGGCGTCAGCCGGGTGCCTGATTGGTTCAATGAACAGTTCGGTTACCAGAACAACCCCCACCCCGGCGAACTGTATCACCTGGGCGACGACCTCGCGCAAAAGCACAACCTGTGGCCGCAGCACCCCGACAAAATCGAGCAACTCCGTGCCATGCTGCAGGAGATCCGCGCTTCGGGGCAGGTGCGCTGAGGCACTGCTGTCAACCGTCAGCGGCGGTCAGGCGCAGCAGCAGGTCCTTGCTCTCGACCGACTCGCCCTGGACGACCAGGATGTCCTCGACGGTGCCGTCGACCGGCGCGCTGATGGTGGTGTACATCTTCATCGCCTCGATGGTCAGCAACGGTTCGCCGGCCTTGACCTTGTGACCCACGGTGGCGTTGATGCTGGAGACCATGCCCGGCATCGGCGCGCCGACGTGACCCGGCTGCTTGGGGTCGGCCTTCTCGCGCTGGGGCACGTCCTTGGCCAGCGCCTGGTCGACCACCTTGACGTGGCGGGGGAACCCGTTGAGTTCGAAAATCGCGTTGCGCACCCCGTCCTTGTCGGGCTCGGAGACGTGCAACAGCCGGATGAACAGGGTCTTGCCCTCCTGGATGTGGGTGGTGATCTCCTCGCGCGGCTGCAGGCCGTAAAAATAGGCCGGCGTGGGCAGCACGGTCACCGGTCCGTAGGCGCGGGTGTGGTCGACGTAATCGAGGAACACCTGCGGATACATCAGGTAGGAATAGACGTCGTCGTCGGTCGGTTCGTCGCCGATCTTTTCCGCCAGATCCCGCCGGGTCTGATCGAGATCGATCGGGTCGGCGTGCAGGCCGGGGCGGTCGGTGATGGCCTGGCGGTCGCCGAGCACCACGCGCTGTAATTCGCGCGGCCACCCCCCCAGCGGCTGGCCGAGGCCACCGGCGAGCATGTCGATGACCGACTCTGGAAAGGCGGTGTTGGGCGGCAGATTGACCACGTCCTCCGGCTTGATGCTGCGGGTGACGAGGAACATCGTCATGTCACCGACCACCTTGGACGAGGGCGTGACCTTGACGATGTCGCCGAACAGCTGGTTGACCTCGGCGTAGGTGCGGGCGATTTCCGGCCAGCGGTGCGCGAGCCCCATGGCGGCGGCCTGTTCCTTGAGGTTGGTGTATTGGCCGCCGGGCATTTCGTGCAGGTAGACCTCGGCGGTGCCGTGCGGTTCGGCGGTGTCGAACGGGAAGTAGTAGCCGCGGACGTGGGCCCAGTAGTCGGAGAACTCGTTGAGGGTGTCGAGGTCCAGGCCGGTGGCGCGCTCGCCGTGTTCCAGCGCGGCCACGATCGAGTTGAGGTTCGGCTGCGAGGTGGACCCTGACATGGATGCCAAGGCGGCGTCGGCGATGTCGACCCCGGCCTCGGCGGCCTTGAGGATCGAGGAGGCGTTGAGGCCCGAGGTGTCGTGGGTGTGGAAGTGGATCGGCAGGCCGACCTCCTGCTTGAGGGCGCGCACCAGGTCGTAGGCGGCGTAGGGACGGCAGAGGCCGGCCATGTCCTTGATGCACAGCATGTGGGCGCCCATGCGCTCCAGTTCCCTGGCCAGCTCGACGTAATACCTGAGGTCGTATTTGGACCGCGCCGGGTTGTGGATGTCGCCGGTGTAACAGATGGTGGCCTCGCAGATGGAGTCGGTCTGCTCGCGGATCGCGGTCATGGCCGCGGTCAGGTTCGGCGTGTAATTCAGCGAGTCGAACACGCGGAAGATGTCCATGCCGCTGGCGGCGGCATGGCGGATGAAACCGGTCACAACATCGTCGGGATAATTGGTGTAGCCGACCGCGTTGGAGCCGCGGAACAGCATCTGGAAGCAGATGTTGGGGATCGCCTCGCGCAGCAGCCGCAGCCGCTCCCAGGGATCCTCCTTGAGAAAGCGCAGGGCGGTGTCGAAGGTGGCGCCACCCCACATTTCCATCGAGAACAGCTGCGGTGCGCGATGGGCCACGGCGCCGGCGATCTGCAGCATGTCCTGGGTGCGGACGCGGGTGGCGAGCAGCGACTGGTGGGCGTCGCGCATGGTGGTGTCGGTCAGCAGCAGCGGCTTGTGATCGCGGATCCACTGGCAGAATTTTTCCGGCCCGAGTTCCAACAACTTCTGGCGACTGCCGTCGGGCACCGGCTGGCGGTGATCCCAGGGCACCGGGGGAGCGGGCTTGAGCGGCTCGGCCGGGCGCTGGCCCTTGGCGTTCGGATTGCCGTTGACCGTGATGTGGCCGAGGTAGTTGAGCAGCTTGGTGGCGCGGTCGCGGCGAAGCGAGAAATTGAACAGCTCCGGCGTGGTGTCGATCATCCGCGTGGTGGCGTTGCCGGCGCGGAAATCGGGGTGGGCGATGACGTTCTCCAGGAACGGGATGTTGGTCTTGACCCCGCGGATGCGGAACTCCCGCAGGGCGCGGTCCATGCGCTGCAAGGCGGCGGCGAAGGTGTGGGCGCGGGCGGTGACCTTGACCAGCATGGAGTCGTAGAACGGGGTCACGACCGAGCCGGTGGTGCCGAGGCCGCCGTCGAGGCGGACGCCGAAACCGGCGGCGGATCGGTAGGTGATGACCTCGCCGGTGTCGGGGGTGAAATTGTTTTCCGGATCCTCGGTGGTGACCCGGCATTGGATCGCGAAGCCGTTGCAGGGCACCGCCTCCTGAAGCGGCAGGCCGACTTCCTCGTCGTGCAGCTGGTGGCCCTGGGCGATCAGGATCTGCGAGCGCACGATGTCGATGTTGGTGATCTCCTCGGTGACGGTGTGCTCGACCTGGATCCGCGGGTTCATCTCGATGAAGAACCATTCGTTGGTGTCGAGATCGACCAGGAACTCGACCGTGCCGGCGTTGTCGTAGCCGATCGAGGCGCCGAGGTTGGCGGCGGCGTCGCAGAGCGACGCGCGCAGGGACTTGTCGAGAGCCACGGAGGGCGCCAGTTCGATGACTTTCTGGTGGCGCCGCTGGACCGAGCAGTCGCGCTCGTGCAGGTGCAGCACATGCCCGTGACCGTCGCCCAACAGCTGGACTTCAATGTGCTTGGCGCGGCCGATGTAGCGCTCCAGGAACACGGCGCCATTGCCGAAGGCGTTCTTGGCCTCGTTCTGGGCCTCGTCGAGCAGCGGCTCCAGTTCCAGTTCCGAGCGCACCACGCGCATGCCGCGACCGCCGCCGCCATAGGCGGCTTTGATGATCAGCGGGAACCCGATCTGGCGGGCGGCGGCGAGCCCGGCGACGCGGTCGGTGACCGGTTCCTCGGTGCCCGGCAGGGTCGGCAGCCCGGCCTGTTCGGCGGCGTTGCGCGCGGTGGTCTTGTCGCCCATCAGGTCGAGCAGCTCGGGCCGCGGGCCGACAAAGGTGATGCCGGCCTCGGCGCAGGCACGGGCGAACTGGGGGTTCTCAGACAGGAAACCGTAGCCGGGGTGAATGGCGTCGACGCCCTTCTCCTTGGCGAGGGTGACGATGCCGTCGATATCGAGGTAGGCGCCGACCGGTCCCTTGGAGGGATCGAGCTGGTAGGACTCGTCGGCCTTGAACCGATGAACCGAGAACCGGTCCTCGCGGGCGTAGATGGCCACGGTGCGGATGCCAAGCTCGGTGGCGGCGCGGAACACGCGGGTGGCGATTTCCGAGCGGTTGGCGACAAGCAGTTTTTTGAACGGGCGGATGGCCGGCGAGGACATGGGTATGGACAGGCTGAAGGACGGAACTCCCCGATGCGGCCGGCGACGGGTTGCCGGCGGCGGCACCGGGGGCGATGGAGCCAGAGTGTCAGGCGGACTGGCGCCTGTTTCAAGGACCAGATGGTGGCGGGGTTGCGGCCGGTTGGCAACAGGCATCCCGGGTGGCGCATGGGGCCGGCGGTCGGCCTGCCGGCCGCAAGCCCGGGTCTCCATCGAAGGCCACGCCAGCTTCGGAGCCGGCCGCAGGGTGGACCAGTTGCTCCAGCGGCGCCCCAATTTCCGCCAGGTGGAACCAAACCTGCTTCACCCCGGGTTATGGGTGAGTGGTGCAAAAAATTCGCGTGGGACCGGGACGGTTCCGGTTGCGCGACGGCCGGGCTCACCCCACTGTTGAACGCCTATGAAATTCATCAAAGCACTGACGTTGTTGGTCGCCGCTGTCGGCCTGGTCTCGTTGTCCGCCTGCTCCTCAAAACCGGCGTCGGTGCCGGTGATGCCGGATCCTGGTTACACCGTGCCCAGCAAGTGACACCGCCCGGAGCCTTCCCTGAAGGCGCCCATGCCAACTTGAAACCTCTGTTATGAAATCGATTCGATTGGTCGCCATGGCGACTCTCAGCGTGGTCATGCTGTCGATGGCGTCCTGCGCCTGCACCGGCTGCGGCGAACGTGCCGACGCCCGCAAGGCCGCCCACAAGGCGGACTGCGAGAACTGCACCTGCGGCGACAAGGCGGACAAAGCCGACAGCTGAACCCGGTCGTCCTTCTGGTCCGAGGCCCGGCCGCCGGCCGGGCCTTGCCCGGGATGCCCACCGGTCGCGCCGGGATCCTGAGGTCCTGTCCGACCCTTCATCCGGGCCGGCCCACATGGCCGACCCGTCCATTCAACCCTGCCTCCCAGCGGCCTGTCATCCACAACAACGCCGCCTGAGGGGCGGATCGGGCGGTTGTCCCCACCGGGACAGCCGCCCTTTTTTGTCCGCGCAATCCGCCCAAGCTGGGCTACTCTTCCGGTTCTATGGTCAAAGTGGGCCTCATATCACTTGGTTGCGCCAAGAATCTCATCGACTCCGAAATCATGGCCGGTCACCTGCAGCAGGCGGGCATGGGCCTGACCAACGAGCCGGGCGAGGCGGACGTGTTGATCGTCAACACCTGCTCGTTCATCGACATGGCCAAGCGCGAGAGCATCGGCGCGATCCACGAAGCAGTGGACGGGCGCCAGGAGGACGGGCGACGCGCGCGGCAGAAAATCATTGTCGCCGGCTGCCTGTCGCAGCGGTTCTCCAGCGAACTGCCGGGGCTGATGCCCGAGGTGGACGCCTTCATCGGGCTCGACCAGATCACCAGCGTGGCGCCGGTGATCAACGGACTGCTGGCACGTGACGGCGCCGGAGTCAACGGCAGCGCCGCCGGACCGGAGAATCTGGTGACGCGCCAGCCGCGCTACATCCCCGACTACGACACCCCGCGGTTCCGCCTGACCCCGCGTCACAGCGCCTATGTCAAGATCGCCGAGGGTTGCAACCACCCCTGCTCGTTCTGCATCATCCCCAAGATCCGCGGCCGCCATCGCAGCCGCACCCAGGACAGCGTCGTGCGCGAGGTGCGGCAGCTGGTCGCCGAGGGGTGCCGGGAGGTCAACCTGATCTCACAGGACACCACCTACTTCGGCATGGACCGCTGGCAGGACGGTCGGCCGAACCCGCGCAGCCCGGTCGATTCCACCCGCGGCGAATCCCTGGCCAGCCTGCTGCGCGAGCTGGACCAGATCGAGGGCGATTTCTGGATCCGCATCCTCTACACCCACCCGGCCCACTGGAGCGACGAGCTGATCGAGACCATCGCCGCCAGCCGCAAGGTCGCCCGCTACGTCGACATCCCCCTGCAGCACATCTCCGATCCCATGCTCAAAGCCATGCGAAGGGAGACCGACGGCGCCTACATCCGCGACCTGATCGCCCGCATGCGCGCCGGCATTCCCGGGCTGGCGGTGCGCACGACGTTCATTGTCGGATTTCCCGGCGAGACCGAGGATGATTTTGAGGAGCTGCTCGACTTCATCCGCGAGGCCCGGTTCGAGCGCGCAGGGGTGTTCGAATACTCCCAGGAAGAAGGCACGCGGGCGGCCAAAATGGAGGCTGAACAGGTCAACTCCAGGACCCGCAAACGGCGCTGGAGCCAGGCGACCGAGGAGCTGCAGCAGCTGGGCGAGGGTTTCAATGAAACCCTGACCGGCCGCAGGCTGCGGGTGCTGGTGGACGAGCCCGGCCAGGCGCGCACGGAGATGGACGCGCCGGAGATCGACGGCAGCGTGCTGGTCGACCCGGCGCTGCCGGTGGGCGAGTTCGCCGAGGTCGAGATCGCGGATTGGCACGGCTACGACCTGGTGGCCAAGCGCTAATCTCCAATCTCCAATTTCCATTCCAGGCTCAGTTGACCCATTGCCGGCTGAGCACCGCGCGGCTGCCGTCAGGCTGGCGTTGCAGCACGAAATGCTCGCGGATCGCCTGGCGCTTCTTCGCCGGACCATGCTCCAGC
>SKLO01000465.1 GCA_007123195.1 Verrucomicrobiales bacterium
CCGCGGGACTGGTAGCCGCCTCCGGCACGGCCGCCGCCACGCGGGCCACCGGGACCTCCAGGGCCGCCTGGACCGCCACTGCGGCCGCCGCCGCCGCGGCCACCCTGGCCTCCGCCGGGGCCACCGTGACGCGGCGGGCGTCCGCCCTGTCCCCGGTGATCACGGCGCTGACCGCCCATGCCACCGCCGGGACCGCTCTTGGTGCTGTCGGCCTGGCCCTTGTTGAGCCACACCTTGACGCCGATGATGCCGTAGACAGTGCGGGCTTCGGAAAATCCGTAATCAATCGGCACACGCAGGGTTTGCAGCGGCACCTTGCCCTCGCGGTAGCGCTCGGACCGGGCGATGTCGGCCCCGCCGAGGCGGCCGGCGCAGCGGATCCGGATGCCATCGGCGCCGAAGTCCATGGCGGTCTGGAGGGCGCGCTTCATGGCGCGGCGGAACGAGATCCGGCGCTCCAGCTGGAGGGCGATGTTCTCTGCCACCAACTGCGCTTCGAGTTCGGGCTGCTTGATCTCGAGGATGTCGATCTTGACCTGCTTGCCTCCGGTCATGCCGGACAGTTCCGCCTGCATGCGCTCGATCTGCTCGCCTTTCTTGCCGATGACAAGGCCCGGGCGGGCGCTGGCCACGGTGACGCGGATGCTGTTCCAGGCGCGCTCGATGACCACGTTGGCCACCGCCGCGGAGTGGAGTTCGCGCTTGAGGTAATTGCGGATCAGCAGGTCGCTGTGAAGATTTTCGGCGTAGTCACGCCCGCTGGCATACCACTTGGAGCGCCAGTCCTTGTTGAGAGCGAGGCGGAAGCCGATCGGATTTACTTTCTGTCCCATGGTGATTGAAAACGGTTGGATGTGCGGGTGTCAGGCCTTGTCGGAGTCCTTCGGCTGCTCGTCGTCGCTGGTGGCTTCGGGTTCGGCGGTGGCCTCGGCATCGACGTCCACTTCCTCCGCGGCGGCAGGAGCGCCGGTGTCGGTGGTGGCCTCGGCGGAGTCGACGGCGACCTCGTCGGTCACGACTTCGCTGTCGGCGTCGGTGTCCGGCTCCGGTTCATCGGCCGGCGCGGCAGCCGCCTTGGGCCTGGCCTTGGGCCTGGGCTTGTTCTTGTTGCGCTTCTGCTTGGGCTCGGGCAGTTCGATCTCGTCGCTGAGAATGATGGTGATGTGCGCGGTCCGTTTCTGGATCGGGGAGGCGGAACCGCGGGCGCGCGGCTTGAAGCGGCGGAACGACGGGCCTTCGCCGACCATGGCGGAGCGGATCACCAGGCTTTCGCTGTCAAGATCGTGATTGTTCTCGGCGTTGGCGATGGCCGACTTGAGGGTCTTCTCGATCAACACCGCCGACTTCTTCGGGGTGTATTGGAGCGTGTCGAGCGCGGCCGAGACGGGCATGCCCTGGATTTCCCGGGCGACGTCGCGCGCCTTGAGCGGCGAGATGCGGGCGTATTTGTAAACGGAGCGGACTTCCATGACTGCTGGCTTGGTTAGAATGACTGGGTGTCGACTTCGGCGCGGTCGCCGACCCGGACTTGTTCATCGGCATCGACGGCGTCGCGGTAGACGGCGCCGGAAATGTAGTCGCGGACATCGACGATCATCGCGGTGCCGATGGGCTTGTCGCGGCGATAGAGGCGGAAAGGCATGCCGGCGCGCACGCCGTGGCGGCTGCCGACGTTGAGGACGACGAGACCGAGGTCCTCCTTGAGACTGACGACCTGGGCGTGGTGGAGACCGCCCCCGGCATTGCCGGCGGAGAGCATGCCGGCGGCCAGCACGGCCTCGGTGGCCTGCAACTGGCGGCCGAGTTCCTCGGTGGCCTGGTCGTCGGCGGAGATGGTTCCACCGGCGAATCGGATGACGGCCTCGCTGAGGCCGAACAGGGCCTGGACGAGAGCGTCCTTCTCCGACTCAGCCAGGCGCAGGTCGCCCAGGGCCTTCAGCAGGCGCTGCTGGAGGCCGGCATCGTTCTCATCGAGCACGGCGATGCCGAGCGCCTCCATCTGCAGCCGCAGCCTGCGGTAGCTGTCGCGGAACTGGCTGGCCTCGGCGTTGGCGGTGGCAAGGGCTTCGCTGAGCCGGGTGTTGCGTTGCTCCTGTTCGGCCAGCTGACGGCGAAGCTGTGCGGCCTGGGCCTGCGAGGCGGAAAGCGCGGTCTGCAACTCGCGCAGCTCGAACAGGGACTCGTCTGCAGCCGCGGAGGGAACCGAACCGGCCGATGCCAGCCCGAGCACGGCGGCAAGCGCGAGCGCGACGGCCGCGCCCAATCGGGCGGTCGACGTGCGGGCGCGCGGGCCGGTGGCGCTGGCGTGCTGGTGGTGGCTGGTCATGGCGGGCTGGCCGGGTGCGGCGCAGGCGGTTATTTCTTGGTATGGGAACCGTGGGCCTTGAACATGCGGGTCGGCGAGAACTCGCCGAGTTTGTGGCCGACCATGTTCTCGGTGACGTAGACGGTGACGAAGTCCTTGCCGTTGTGGACCTGGAAGGTGTGACCGACGAAGTCCGGAGTGATCATCGAGCGGCGCGACCAGGTTTTGATCGGGCGCTTCGACTTGGCGTCGGCGGCGGTCATGCGGTCGATCTTCTCGAGGAGTTTCTGATCGACGTAAGGTCCTTTCTTGAGGGATCTGCCCATAGGATGAAGCTGTGGCTGGTGAAGTTGACGGGCCGCCGGGACGGGGCCTGGTGCGGTTACTTTTTCTTGCGGCGCTTGATGATGAAGCGGCTGCTTGACTTGTGCTTGTCGCGGGTCTTCTGGCCCTTGACGTGGCCCCACGGGCTGCGCAGGTGCTGGCGGCCGCCGCCGGACTTGGACTTGCCCTCGCCACCGCCGTTGGGGTGGTCGACCGGGTTCATGCACATGCCGCGCACGGTCGGACGGACGCCGAGCCAGCGGGTGCGGCCGGCCTTGCCGCTGGAGATGTTCATGTGATCGGCGTTGCCCACCTGACCGATGGTGGCGTAGCACTCGGCGTTGATCTGACGGATCTCGCCGGATGGCATGCGGACCAGGGCGTAGTTGCCCTCGCGGTTGGAGAGCACCGCGCGCTGGCCGGCGCCACGGGCCACCTGACCGCCGCGACCGGGCTGCAGCTCGATGTTGTGGATTTCCGTTCCGAGCGGAATGGCGCGCAGCGGCAGGGCGTTGCCGACCTCGGGCGGAGCCGCGGGCCCGGCCTGGACCTTGGCCCCGACCTTGAGTCCGCCGGGAGCCAGGATGTAGCTGCGCTCGCCGTCGGCATACTGCACCAGGGCGATGCGGGCGGTGCGGTTCGGGTCGTACTCGATGGCGACCACCTCGGCGACCTCGTTGCGGCGCAACCGCTTGAAGTCGATCATGCGGTAGCGGCGCTTGTGGCCACCGCCCACGTGGCGGACGGTGATTCGGCCCTGGTTGTTGCGGCCGCCGCTTTTGCGCAGCGGTTTGGTCAGGCTCTTCTCCGGTTCGGCCTTGGTGATTTCTTCGAAGGCCGACCAGGTCTTGTAGCGACTGGACGGTGTGTAGGGCTTGTAGCTTTTGAGGGCCATGGCGGTGGTCGGTTTGAAAGTGTGGGACGGCCGGCGCGGCAATCATCCGGCCGGCGGCTTGTCGGGTCCGGCGGCGTGGCCGGCGTGGCGTGGCTTGGCGTTCTGGCTGTGATCAGACGAGGTCGATGGTCTCGCCCTCCTTGAGGGTGACGATGGCCTTCTTCCAGTGTGAAGTGCGGCCGAAATCGGCCCGGCGCTCGCGTTTCTTCTTGCCGCGGTAGTTGCAGGTGTTGACCGCGGCGACCTTCTTGCCGAACAGGCTTTCGATCGCGCGTTTGATCTCGAGCTTGTTGGCGCGGCGGTCGACCTTGAAGACGTAGGCGTTGTTCGTTTCACCGAGCAGCGATGCCTTTTCGGTGAGCTGGATGGTGTGGATGACTTGGAAGACGTCTTTCATTTCAGGCGGTCCTTTGGGCCAGCACATCAAGTGCTTCGCCGGTTACGATGAGGCGGTCGAAGTGGAGCAATTGCTCGACGTTGACCTCATGGGCGGACATGAGCAGCACGTCCTGGACGTTGCGGGCGGCGCGGAAGGTGTTGTCCTCAAAGCGTCCGCCGATGATCAGCACGCGGGCGCTGTCGGTGAGGTCGCGGACGGCGGCGACGAACGATTTGGTCTTGCCGTCGGCGATTTCAAAGCTGTCGACGGTGAGCACGTCGCCGTCCTTGATGCGCTCGCTGAGGGCGCGGCGGAAGGCAAGGCGGCGCACGCTGCGGTTGACGGACTTGGAGTAGTCGCGCGGCTTGGGGCCGTGGGCGACTCCGCCGCCGACCCAGATGGGCGACTTCTTGCTGCCGGCGCGGGCGCGGCCGGTGCCCTTCTGACGCCATGGCTTGGCGCTGGAACCGACGACCTCGGAGCGGGACTTGGCACTGGCGGTGCCGGCCCGCCGGTTGGCGCGCAGGGCGACGACGACCTCATGCACGGCAGTGGCGCCCTTGTCATCCTCGATGATGGGGATGCGGGCCTGCTTGGCGGCGTCGGTGGTGAGTACGGTGGCGGACATGACGAGAATCAGGTTTGGACTGTCGGAATAACTGGGGCCGGGACCGGCGGTCAGGCGGCGGAAACGGATGACTTGATGGCCGGGCGCAGGACCAGGTAGCCTCCCTTGGCTCCCGGAACCCCGCCGCTGACGAGGATCAGGCCGTCGTCCTCGCGGACCTGGACGATCTTGAGGTTCTGCACGGTGCGGCGGGCGGTGCCCATGTGGCCCGGCATGCGCTGGTTTTTCCAGACGCGGCCGGGGGTGAGGCGGCAGCCGATGGCGCCGGTGCGGCGGTGCATCATCGAGCCGTGGGTTTGCGGCGAGCCGGCGAAGCCCCAGCGTTTGACCGCGCCCTGGAAGCCGCGGCCTTTGGTTTCGCCGATGACATCGACCGTCTGGCCCACCTCGAACAGGCTGGGCGACAGCGCGGCGCCGGGCTCGAGTTCAGCGGCGGCTTCGAGGCGGAACTCGCGGACGAGGCGCTTCGGGCTGCTGCCCCAGCGCTTGAAGTGACCGGCGCGGGGCTGGTTGATGCGGCTTTCTTTCTGGTCGTGAAAGCCGACCTGAACGGCGTGGTAGCCGTCTGATTCGACCGACTTGACCTGAAGCACGGTGTTGCCGCCGACGTCGAGCACGGTGACCGGCGTGGAGGTGCCGTCCTCGTTGTAGACGTGGGTCATGCCCACTTTTTTGGCCAATAGTCCGAGACTCATGTTAATTTCCTCCGCTTAAGGCTGGATGCTGATGAAGTGGGTTGGGGCCCGGTGCTTCGGGGCGGTCGCCCCGGCGCGTGCGGATCCGGTCAGATGCGAATGGTGATGTCGACGCCTGCGGGCAGGTTGAGCTTCTTGAGTTCGTCGACGGTCCGGGCGGTGGGATCGACGATGTCGAGCAGTCGCTTGTGGGTGCGGATTTCGAACTGCTCGGCCGACTTCTTGTCGACGTGCGGCGAGCGGTTGACGCTGAATTTCTCGATCCGGGTGGGCAGCGGGATGGGTCCGGCCACCTTGGCACCGGTGCGCTTGGCGGTCTCGACAATGTCGGCCGCCGACTTGTCGAGGGCGCGGTGATCGAACGCCCGGAGGCGGATGCGGATGCGTTGATTGTTCATCTGGTCTGAGATCTTGGAATCTGGTCCGGGGTGCCACCGGGGCGGCGGCCCTGACGGGCTGGAATTCGGGTCAGGCGGCGCTGCTGCCCCCGCGTTGTTCGACGATTTCGGCGACGATGTTGGCCGGCACCTCGGCGAAGTGGCTCGGTTCCATGGAGTAGGAAGCACGGCCGCTGGACAGGGTGCGGATGGCGGTGGAGTAACCGAACATCTGCGCGAGGGGCACCTCGGCGTGGATGATGCAAAGGGCGTTGCGGGCGCTGATCGAGGCGATCTTGCCGCGGCGGCGATTGAGGTCGCCCATGATGTCGCCCTGGAACTGCTCCGGGGTGCTGCACTCGACGTCCATGATCGGTTCCATGAGGATGCACTTGGCCTTCTTGAAGGCGTCCTTCATGGCGAAGATGGCGGCCATCTTGAAGGCGTTCTCGTTGGAGTCGACCTCGTGGTAGGAGCCGTCGAGGATGTCGACATGGACATCGACGACCTGGTAGCCGGCGATGATGCCGTTGAGCATGCTCTCCTCGAGGCCGCTCTTGACGGCGTTGATGTATTCCTTGGGAATGGCGCCGCCGACAACCTTGTTTTCAATGGAGAGGCCCTTGCCGCGCTCGTTGGGGGCGACTTCGATGACCACGTGGCCGTATTGGCCGCGACCGCCGGACTGCTTGACCAGCTTGCCTTCGCCCGGAGCGTTGCGGGTGATGGTCTCGCGGTAGGCGATCTGGGGTTCGCCGGAATTGGCGTCGACGTTGAATTCCCGCATCAGGCGGTCGCGGATGATCTCCAGGTGGAGTTCGCCCATGCCCGAGATGATGGTCTGGGCGGTTTCCTCGTTGGTGCTGACCACGAAGGTCGGGTCCTCGTCGGACAGGCGCTGCAGGGCCTTGGCCATCTTTTCCTGGTCGGCCTTGGTCTTGGGCTCGATCGACATCGAGATGACCGGCTCGGGGAACGAGGGCGGCTCGAGCAGCACGTCGAGGCCGTCGTCGCAGAAGGTGTCGCCGGTGCGCACGTCCTTGACACCGACGAGGGCGGCGATGTCGCCGGCGTAGCAGACGTCGATGTCGGTGTGCTGGCTGGCCTGGATCTGGATCAGGCGGCCGGCGCGCTCCTTGCGGCGGGTGCGCGGGTTGTAGATGGTGTCGCCCTTGCGGACGGTGCCGGAGTAGACGCGGAAGAACACCAGTTTGCCGACGAACTTGTCGCTCCAGAGTTTGAAGGCGAGGGCGCAGAACTTGGAGTTGTCGTTGGTGAAGATCTCGACCTTCTTCTCGGTGTCATCGGGATCGCTGGCCATGGTGGGCGGGATCTCGATCGGGCTGGGCAGGTAGTCGACAACGGCGTCGAGGAGGTATTGCACGCCCTTGTTCTTGAAGGCCGAACCGCCGGCGACCAGGATGATCTTGTTGGCGATGGTGGCGCGGCGCAGGGCGGCCTTGAGTTCCTGCAGGCTGATGGGTTGCTCTTCGAGGAACTTGAGCCCGATCTCCTCGTCGAGGTCGACCATCTGGCCGACGAGATCCTCGTAGGCGGCATCGGCCAGGGCGCGCTGCTCGTCGGTGAGTTCGCAGACCTCGTAGGTGGAGCCGAATTTGTCATCGTCCGAAAAGATGACGGCCTTCTTGTTGAGGACGTCGATCTGCCCTTTCAGCAGGTCCTCGGCGCCGATCGGGATGAGGATCGGCCAGGCATTGGCGCCGAGCTTCTCGCGCATGTCGGTCAGCACGTTGTCGAAGTCGGCGCCGACACGGTCCATCTTGTTGACGAAGGCAATGCGCGGCACGCGGTACTTGTCGGCCTGGCGCCAGACGGTCTCCGACTGGGGCTGGACGCCGGCAACTCCGCAGAAGACGATGATGGCGCCGTCGAGCACGCGCAGGGAACGCTCCACCTCGGCGGTGAAGTCGACGTGGCCCGGGGTGTCGATGATGTTCACCCGCATTGGCTGGCCGGCGAAGGCCTTGTAGACGCCCTCTTCTTCAAGCTGCTTCCACGAGCAGGTGACCGCGGCCGAGGTGATGGTGATGCCGCGCTCTTTTTCCTGGGCCATCCAGTCGGTGGTGGCGGCGCCGTCATGGACCTCGCCAAGGCGGTGGACCATGCCGGTGTAGAACAGCACGCGCTCGGTGACGGTGGTCTTGCCGGCGTCAATATGGGCGGCGATGCCGATGTTGCGGGTGCGCTCGAGCGGAAACTGCCGGTCTGGTGAATTCGGGTTGTCGGACATGGACTGAATAGAGCGTTGGGTGGTGGGTGGGCGGGCCGACGGGCCCCGGCCCGGGCGGCGTGTTACCAGCGGAAGTGGGCGAAGGCGCGGTTGGCCTGGGCCATCTTGTGCACGTCGTCCTTCTTGCGGACCGCACTGCCCTGGTTGGTGGCGGCGTCGCGGATCTCGTTGGACAGGGCCACATGCATCGGCACCCCGCGGCGGGCGCGGGCGGCGGTGATGATCCAGCGCATGGCCAGGCTCTCGGAGCGATCGATCGGCACCTCGAGCGGCACCTGGTAGGTGGCACCGCCAACCCGGCGGGACTTGACTTCCACGCGCGGTTTGGCGTTCTCGACGGCGCGATTGACGACCTCCAGCGGATCCACCGCCTCGGTGCCCTCGTTGGCGCGGTCGATGGCGGCGTAGACGATGCGTTCGGCGGTGGATTTCTTACCGCTCTTCATGACGCGGCTGATCAGCCGGGCGACCAGCTGGCTTTCGTAGCGGGCGTCGCGAGTGGTTGGTTTGGCGTAGACTCGTTTCCTGCGGGCCATGGTAGTAAAAGGTGGCGGGTGAGTGGCTGGTGGCGAAAAAAGGCGCGCGCCACGGGGCGCGCGCCGGAAACCGGGATCTTACTTGTCGGACTTGGGCCGTTTGGCGCCGTATTTGGAGCGGCCGCGGCGGCGTTTTTCGACGCCGAGACAGTCAAGCGAGCCGCGGACAATGTGGTAGCGGACACCGGGAAGGTCCTTCACCCGGCCGCCGCGGACCAGGACGATGGAGTGTTCCTGAAGGTTGTGGCCCTCGCCGCCGATGTAGGCGATGATCTCGTAGCCGTTGGTGAGGCGCACCTTGGCGACCTTGCGAAGAGCCGAGTTCGGCTTCTTCGGCGTGCGGGTCATGACCTGCAGGCAGACGCCCCGGCGTTGCGGGCAGCCGGCCAGCGCCGGTGATTTGGATTTCTCAACGGGCCTGTGGCGTCCGTGGCGGATCAGCTGGTTGATCGTCGGCATAAGATTGATTCAGTCGGTCTGTCCGGGCGTGCCATAGGGGGTCGCCGAAACAAATCAAGTGATTGACTTGAATCAAACTGCGCCTCTTTTCCGGAGCGCCCCCGATAGCATACCTTGTGTGGCCCCCTGAGGGACCGGAGACGGCTTGCGGCCGGCCTCCGAGCGGTAAGGAGCCGGTAAAGTAGGAGCCGCCCCGGCTTGTGCAAGTGGAATCTTCGACTTTTTCGCAGTTTCGGCACAAGGTCCGCTCCACCCCCCGAAGTTGGCCCCAAGTCCGGGTCAGCGGGTCCCGGGCGCCGACCACGAAGGCGCCCCCGCCTGGAGGGCCGGGCAACCGCCTGGCCCGGCGGCATCAGCGGGCTCCAGCCCCCCGGCGAGGCCGGCAGGTCAGCCCGGATCGACCACGTTGAACCCGACTGGTCGCAGCAGCCAGAGACCGCCGTCCCGACCGGCATCGCCGCGCTCGGGCGCGGTGAAGTCCGCCACCAGCAACCTGCCACTGGCGGGATCGTGGGCCAGGTCGAGAGGCGACGCCAGCCGGAGCGGGCGGCCTTCGGGGTCGAGCAATGGCTGGTGATCGAGCACCTGCGAGCCGCTTTCGTTGAAGCTGAAACTGTGCAAGCCGCGGGTCGCGGTGTAGAAGGCAAGGATCAGCCGTCCGTCCAGCGGACCGGGTGTCAGGTATTCCACCGCACCATTGGCGCTTGGCCCGTCGATGCTCTCGAGATCGTAGATCAACAGGCCGGGGTCGAACCCGGGATCGGGACGGGTGCCCACCGGGTAGGCATCGATTTGCCAGGGATCATCTGCCTCGGTGGGGTTGCCCCCGAGCAGGATCCACTGGTCGCGGGCCGGGTTGGGATGGCCGTAGTGCGCGCCCTCGACCACCCGGATCAGCATTTCGGGCGGCCGGGCACTGAACCCACCGACCCCGTCACGGTAGGGCACCGGATCGCCGGTGTCGTTCATGTTCACCCCGGCGTAGGCCTGGCCGTTGCGATGCCAGCAGACGGCGTAGACCTGCCGAACGCCGGTGGCGAACAGCCGCACCGGGTTTCCGGGCACGGACGGGTCGTAGGCACCGGCGGGTGCGGTGCGGACGTCAAGGGGCCGCCGCTCGGGTGCCAAGGCGGGGTGCTCCAGATCGACCGCCAGCACCGCCGCACTCAGGGGCGTCTCCTCCACGCCGTTCGACTTAAGCGCTCCCAGCATGGTCAGGGCACCCATCGACAAATACAGGCGACCGTCGGGACCGATCACCGGGGACGACAGGGGGTGGTCGCCGGTGGGAAAACCTTCGATCCAGATCTCCTCCCGCCAGCTACCGCCGGGCTGAGGGGACAGGCGCGACAGCCCGCCGGACCAATCGTTGGCCGCAGTGGACCGGCGCGGATGCCGGTCCCAGGTGAGCCACAGGGACGGCAGCGTCACGGCGGCCTGGTGGTCGGCGTCCCGGGGTTGCGGATGTTCCGGATCACCCGGCCGGGTGGCGGTCCCCGCATCGGTCCTAATACCGATGAATCGCCGTTCCGGATCATCGATCAGGGTCCGCGGCACGGCATCTCCGGGTGGCCGGTCGAGGTCGAGGCCAATCACCTTGCCGTCCCAGCTGCAAGCGATCACCATCCCGCCCGCCAGCGCCACCCCGGTGAGCCCGTCCATCGCCAGCACCCGCTCGGCTTCAAAGCGGAACGCACGCAGGCGTTCGGTCTCGCGATCGTCGGCCCCGGCGGTGGAGGCCGGACGATCGGTGGTGGTGAACCGACTGCGAAAGCGAACCGCCGGGGTGCCGTCCGCCGAGAGGAGTTCCGGCCCCACCTCCACCAGGTAATCGGTGCCGGGCTGCAGTGGAGACGTCACGGTGAGACTGATGACCCCGCCGAGATCACCGCCCACCAGGTATTCAACCGGTGGTTCGCCATCCGCGGCCGGCGGTGGATCGCCCGGGGCTGCCTGGCCACGCCCGTCAGCCGGCCCGGCCCGGCGCAGGCGGATGCTCGCCGGACTGATGCTGGCGGTATCAAAGCGATCGCTGAAATGGATCTGGATCACCGGTTCCAGCGCCACGCCAACCCCGCCGTCCGCCGGGCGCACCGCCACCACCTCCAGCGCCACGCAGGCCGACCACGGCAACCATGCCACCCACAGCGCCAGCCAGACCCGTAGGGAACCCGGGGTTCCCCTCCGCAGCCCGGCCCCTCCCGCGCCCGAGAACGGCGCATCCCGGGGCGTCTCATCGGCCCATGCCCCGGGCCCGGCCTGGTGGGCGATGGCCCGCCGACCAGCGTGAACCGGTGGCCGGGCGGACCGGCGTCGTATTGGAGCACCGATTGGAGGGGCTGGATGGCGATCAAACATGTTGGCAGGCGATACGCCGGGCGCAGAGGCGTCTTTTCATGCATGCCACCGGTCGGCCGCCGATTTTTATGCCGTCC
>SKLO01000127.1 GCA_007123195.1 Verrucomicrobiales bacterium
CGTGGGTGATCCGGTGGTGTCGCTGCGCTCAACCACCGGCTACCGGCTGTGATGCCTCCGGCATCCATCGCGACCGCAGACTCCCGACTCTGGGGGCATAAGGATTTGGCAGTGACCCGGCAATGGCAGAGCAGACAAGAATGTCTACTCCACATTGCCTGCCGGTGGATGGCTTTGGCATTGTCCGGTCATTCGCAGGGCAGACGAGAATGTCTACCCCACTCTGCCTGCCGGCATTTCACCCGCCACCGACCACCGACCACCCGCTACCCGCTACCCGCTACCCGCTACCCGCTACCCATCACCCGCTACCGGCGTCACCAGAACCCATGGTGCCCGCTGATGATCACGTAGAGGCCGAGCAGGAGGTTGGCCACGGCGTGCATCCACACGCACGCCGCGAGGCTCCTGGTCTTGATCGCGACGTAGTAGGTCAGGGAGCCATACACCAGCGCACCGAGCCAGTCCTCGTGGGCGTGAATGAGGGCGAACAACAGGGTGGTGACGAAATAGGCCTTCCACGAGTGGGTGCCGAACTCAATTTCATGAAACTCACGGTCGTCGGCGATGACGTAGCGCATCAGGAACGAGCGCCAGAAAATCTCCTCGATCAATGCCACCACCACCACCATGCGCAGGAACCGCATGGCGATCACAAAACTGGTGACCCACGGCTGGTCCTCGAACAACCACGGATCGAACCCGTCCTCACGAACCGCCAGGCCGAGGTAACTCCACACCGGGCTGTCGTCGGCGGACACCATCGGGATGCCGAAGGTCGGTTGCGGCCAGTCGGCGACGCCGAACCAGGTGTAGGCCCAGGCCGGCAGCAACCACACCACGATGCCCAGCGCGCCGAGCGCGGTGGCCAGCGGCAGCCCGCGCCAGGGCGCCAGCCGGTAGTGGTCGCGGAACCACCACAACAGCGCGCCCGCCACCACGGTCTGCAGCGGGTAAACCCAGTGCTCGGGGGAATGCCGCCACCAGGGCAGCTCCTCGTTGTCGATCAGGAACCAGCCGGCCAGTCCGCCCAGCAACATGAACGCCGCCAACGGGGCCACGTGCGCCAGTGTGGGCGAGGCGCGCCATGTCTGCAGCGTGCGGTTGATCGGTGAGGTCATGACAGGAGGCGGCGGCTGGTGGGTTGGTCAGGCGACGCCGTGCGGAGGCGTGCGGTTCAATGCCTCCAGCACCTCGGGGTCGCGCACGTCGGCCCAGTCGCCGGTCAGCTCCACCGCGCGCAGGTCGAGGCCGTCGGCGATCATCGCCGCGATGGCGTCGGTCAGCTCGTATTCACCGCGCGGCGACAACTCGAGCCTGGCGGTGTAGTCGTAGATGACCGGGGCGAAGGTGTAGATGCCGGCATTGTACCACGGGCTGGTGGGTTCGCCGGGGCCGGGTTTCTCGATCAGTCCGGTGACGCGGTCGCCCTCGACGAACACCGCGCCGCCCTTGGCCACATCCCCGCTGAACTTCACCGTCAGCAGCGCGGCGGCGTCGCCGGGCCGGACCATCGGGGCGTAACTTTCCGGCGGCACCAGGATGTCGCCGTAGCTGAGGACAAAACCTTCGTCGCCGGTGAAGTCGCGCCCCAGGTCGACCACCCGGCCGGTGCCGTCCTGGACTTCCTGGGTGACGTAATCGACCGCCACGCCAAACGCCGAGCCGTCGCCGAAGTGCTCCATGACGACGTCCTTGCGGTAGCCGACCACGACCAGCACGCGTTCGATGCCGTGTCGTGCGAGGCCGCTGATGATGTGCTCGAGGATCGGTTTGCCGCGCACCTCGATCATCGGCTTGGGCAGGTCCTCGGTCAGCTCGCGCATGCGGGTGCCGCGACCGGCGGCGAGGATGACGGCTTGGCGAATGGTGGGTTCAGGCATGGATGAGATGAATCGCGGCGAGGCTTTGGCGGACGGGTGGAACCGGGCGAGGTCAAGACCGGGGCTTGGAGACCCGGCCGCGGCACCCGGCGGACACCCGCCACCCTGCCGCAAGCCCGCGGCCTGTCAATCGGCGCGCGCCGTGGACAAGCCCGCCGCCCCGGACTACCCGTGCGCCATGGCATCACACGCTCCCATCGGCATCCTCGATTCCGGCGTCGGCGGGTG
Source organism: Verrucomicrobiales bacterium (assembly GCA_007123195.1). Lineage (GTDB taxonomy): Bacteria > Verrucomicrobiota > Verrucomicrobiia > Verrucomicrobiales > SKLO01 > SKLO01. The sequence continues at coordinate 2,112 of SKLO01000127.1, forward strand.
GTCGGTGCTGGACGAGATCCGTGCGCTGCTGCCGGACGAATCCCTGATCTACATCGGCGATTCGGCCTGGTGCCCCTACGGTGCGCGCCCGGCCGATCAGATCCAGCAGCGGGTGTTCCAGTTGACCGACCGCCTCATCGGCTGGGGCGTGAAGCTGGTGGTGCTGGCCTGCAACTCGGCCACCATCGCTGCCGTCGAGGCGCTGCGAGCGACCTACCCGATCCCGTTTGCCGGCATGGAACCGGCGGTCAAACCGGCCGCCGCCGCCAGTCGCAGCGGGGTGGTCGGGGTGCTGGCCACCGAGGCCTCGCTGGCGGGGGAGAAATTCCACAGGTTGATCCACGACCACGCCGGCGGCGTGCGGGTGATCACCGTGCCATGCCCCGGGCTGGTGGAACTGGTCGAGCGCGGCGAACTGTCGGGCGATCGCGCCGCCGGGGTGGTGAACGGCTACGTGGCGCCGTTGGTCGACGCCGGCGCCGATGTGCTGGTGCTTGGCTGCACCCACTACCCGTTCCTGCGAAAGGTGATCGAGGCGGCAGCGGGGCCGGCGGTAACGGTGATCGACACCGGCGCCGCGGTGGCCCGGCGGGTGCGGCAGTTGCTCGAGCGCGACGACCTGCTGGCGTCCGGCTCGGATGATGCCCGGTTGCGGGTGCTGACCACCGGCCCGGAGGAGCAGCTGCGGCAGTTGTGGCCGCGGTTGTGGGCGCAGTCTGCCGACGACGCGGAATTGGGCCGGCTGGAGGAATGACAGGGGATCGGCTGCGGCGGGTGGTGGCCACGACGGTATGGCGCCCCGTTGGGCGGAGCCCGATCAGCGGCCGGTGTTGTGGGCCGTGGTCCGGTGAGCTAGACTCGGGGCATGGTGCGACACGTAACCGGGACC
>SKLO01000501.1 GCA_007123195.1 Verrucomicrobiales bacterium
CCCTCCGACCCGCCGTCAGTCCTCGTAGCCAAGGTAGGCGATCAGGTCGGCCAGTTGCTGGTGGGTCATCGCCTGCTCCAGCCCCTCGGGCATCCACGAACGTCCGACCGCTTCCAGACTCTCGACCTCGTTCATCCCCAGCACCCGCTCGATGCCATCCATCGCCACCATGGTCACCGAGTCGCCGGTGCGATCGGTCACCAGGCCATAGATGGCCTCGCCGCTGGCAAGCGTGGCGATGTAGCCCATGTAGCGCGGTTCAACCGCGGCATCGGGATCGAGGATCGCTTCCAGCAAGCCCGCCGGGGTGCGATCGGACACTGACCTGAGATCCGGGCCGAGGTTGCGGCCGACGCCGTCCATCTCATGGCAAACGGCGCACAGGCTGGCGAACACCACCTTGCCGCTGGCGCGATCGCCCGGCAGATCAAGCGCTTCCCGATATTCCGCCACCACCGCGGAGCGATCGCTGTCACCGCGGCCAAACGCCTTGGTCGCCGCCGCCTGGATATCCTCGTCGCGATGCCGCAGCAGGCGCTGTCGCCGGCTGCTGTCCACCAGGGCGGCCGGCACGTCGCCGGCCTCGATCGACTGCAGCAGGCTCATGATGCCCGCGGGCGAGTTGATCAGCAGATCAATCGTGCGCGAGGCCTGGTCGGGCAGCAACCGGCCCAGCACCGCCACCATGCGCTGGTGCGCCTGATCGCCGCCCACCCGGCCGAGCACCTCGATCGCCGCGCCCATGGTGCCCGGGTCGGGCGTTTGGTCGAGCACCGCTTCGGCCACTTGTAGATCCTCGCTGGAATCGCCCCCGATCCAACCGAGCCGAGCGAGCGCGCGGCGCCGGTCATCGGCCGCCGCGTCGTCGGCCAGGGCCTGCTCGCGCGCCCGGGCAACGAGGTTCAATGCCTCACCGGCCAGCGGTTGCAGCGCCTGGTGTTGCTCCGCCAGCGCTGTCAGGTCGAGGCCGCGCCCGCGGAAGCGCTCCAGCAGTCCGGCCAACAAGTCCTCACGCGTGGCCGGCGCCGCCGCGTTGGCCAGCACCGCCACCGCTTGCCAGCGCTCCTCACCCGAGGCGGTGTCCAGCAGCAGTTGCACCACCGGCAAAGGCAATTCCGCCCCGCCTTCGCCCGCTGGATCCCCGGCGATGGCCCCGACCAGCGCCTCGAGATGCACCGCCGCCGCCCCGGCCAGTGCCGCCAGCCAATGGCGGTCGGCATTGTCATCGGCAGCCAGTTGCAGCCACGCCGCGGCCAGCGCGGCGCGGTCGTCCACGTTGGTCCAAGATCCAAGCGCCACCGCCAGCTGCAGTCGCACCACCGCGTGGGGATCCGCGGCCGCGGCCAGCGCCGCCACCAGCAGGTCCTCGTCGCCCGGCGCCAGCGGCTCGGCGAACTCCATCGCCAGCCGACGCACCGCCGGCTCATCATCCTTCAAAGCCGCCGCCAGCACCGGCGCCGCCAGCCGGTCGAGCCCCGCCAGCACGCCGAGCGCATGCAGCCGCGCCAGATGACCGACCGCCACCGCGTCGTCGCCGCCGCGGACCACGGTCTCGAGCGCCGCCACCACCACGTCGTCATTGCCGCCGTCAGGCCCGTCGTCCTGCCAAAGCAATAACTGGTGCGCCAGGTCGCGCACAAGGCCGTTTTCATGACCCAGCACCGCCACCAGTTCGACCGGTTCCAGCTGGTCAAGCCGCGGCCAATCCCGCGGTGCCACCCCGGTCGGAACAATCCGGTAAATCCGTCCGCGCTCATGCCCCGCGCGCAGATCGGTCTCGCGGATCCAGCGATCGCGGATCGCCTCCGGCACCCAGCGCGGGTGTTCGATCACATAGCGGTACATGTCCACCACCCACAACGCCCCGTCCGGTCCCGTGCGCACCATCACCGGCCGGAACCAGGGGTCGTCCGAGCCGAAAAACTCGCGGTTCTCCTCCCCCGGCGCCCGCCTTGCGTCGTAGACAATGTCCCCCGCCCCGCGCCGCAGCACCCGTCGCGTCACCAGGTTGTGCTCCGGCTCGCATCCGAACGCGTGCAGCCATGCGTCCGCCGCCTGCCCGTCGTTCGCCGGTGCCGGCCGCTCCAGGCCGCTCTCGAGCGCCGGGCGCAACAGCGGGTCGCGCAGGATGTCGGTGCTGCAGATCGAGGTGAAGCGGTTGGCCATGAAATCGGCGTGGATCCGCCGCAGCGTCGGCCGATAGGGAAAGACCGGCGGGTTGCGATCGCCGTCGAGGGTCTCGCGCGAGGCGCCGAACGCAACGTGAGGGTTGCGGCCCAGGGCGCGCTGAGGCAGCACGTTCTGGTAGAGCAAATGGCTGTTGTCGTTGCCGAACCAGGTGCCCTCGTCGCTGCGGTTCAAGCCGAACTGCGATGGACCGGGCAACGGCTCCATCCGGTTGACCTCACCGACCTGAAAGCGGAAATCGAGCCGTTGCAGGTCCACCGCCTCGCCGGGTTCGCCGTCGTTGACCGCCGCCACCTCCCCGTGCGACCAGCCGTTGGCGCCATACAACCAGTTGTCCAGACCCCAGCGCAAACCGTTGACGCGCAACTGCGGATTGCCCTCGATAAACCCGCTCAACACCGTTTCGCGCAGGTCAGCGACCCCGTCGCCGGTGGTGTCGGCGGCAAAAAACACCTCCGGCGCGCAGCTCACCAGCACGCCGTCGCGCCACACCTTGACGCCGGTCGGGTAAGGCAGCCCGTCCAGAAACACCGTCGACTTGTCGTAGAGGCCGTCGCCGGTGGTGTCCTCCAGCACCCGCACCCGGCCGCCGGGCTCCTCCTCGTCATCCAGGCCCAGCGGGTAATCGGCCATCTCCACCACCCACAACCGCCCGTCCGGTCCCCAGTCGATCGCAATCGGATCCATCACCAGCGGCTCGGACACCACCAGTTGGACCTCGAAACCCTCCACCACCTGCAGGCGCTCGAGCGATTCCTCCGCGCCCACCTGCGGCGGCGCCTCCGGCATCAGCGCGCCCTCCGCCGC
>SKLO01000168.1 GCA_007123195.1 Verrucomicrobiales bacterium
GCCACCGCCTCAGCCACCGCACCGCCGCCATCGCCGCCTGCCTCGCGACCGCCTGCCTCACCCCACCGGCCGCCGCCGATGACACCCGCCCGGGGGCGGTCGAACCCAAGGCCGGCGACCACGGCCTCGCCGCCAACGGCGACACCTGGCCGATCTTCCGCGGCAACTCCTCCATGACCGGCCTGGCGCCGTTCGAACTGCCGCCCCCCCTGCAACTGGCCTGGATCCACGAAGCCCAGACCGGCCCGCGCACCGAGGTCACCGCCCCGCCCGTCATCGCCGGTGGCCGCGTGTTCGTCGGCGACACCGATGGCGTGTTCCGCGCCATTGACCTCGAAACCGGCGAACTCGCCTGGTCCCACCAGGCCGAAGACAAGTTCGAGGGCGCCGCCGTCATCGCCAACGAAGGCAAGACCGTCATCGCCGGCTGCGGCGACCGCTTCATCTACGCCTGGAACACCGCCGACGGCGAGCTGCTGTGGAAGACCGAGACCGACGGCGAGGTGCTCGCCGGCGCCAACCTCTGGCGCGACCCCGACAACGGCGAGGAACGCGTCCTCATCGGCGGCTACGATCACTTCCTCTACTGCCTCGACGCCGCCGACGGCGAAGTGCTCTGGCGGGTCGAGTCCAACAACTACATCAACGGCGCCACCGCCGTGTCCGAGGACAAGGCCTTCTTCGGCGGCTGCGACGGCATCATGTATGTCATCGACATCCGCACCGGCGAACTCGACAAGGAAGTCGAGATCGGCGCCTACGTCGCCAACAGCGTCGTCATCGACAGCGGTGTCATCTACCTCGCCCACTACGGCAACCGCGTCGAGGCCCGCCTCATGGAGGACGGCGTCCAGATGTGGCAATACGGCCCGCGCGAGTTCCCGTTCTTCTCCTCCCCGGCCCTCACCGCCGATTCCGTCGTCGTCGGCGGCCGCGACAACCGCCTCCACCGCGCCAAACGCACCGACGGCGAACAGGTCTGGGAATTCCGCGCCCGCCGCAGCATCGACAGCTCCCCGGTTGTCACCGCCGACGGCACGGTTTACGTAGGCAGCGATGACGGCTACCTGTATGCGGTCGACTACCAAACCGGCGAGGAGACCTGGTCGTTCGAAATCGGCAACGACATCAAGAGTTCCCCCGCCGTGGTCAACGGCTGGCTGGTCATCGGCGCCGGCGACGGCGGCGTCTACGGCTTCCGCACCGGCGAGTGACCGCCGTAGCCGCGAACACCAACCCATCCGCAGCTGCCGCCGCACCCCCGCGCCGACAGCGCCCGGCCCCGACCGCGCCCCGGCCGCAGCCTGAAACAATCCGCCGCTCAGCTACGTTTCCATCCCCCCTTGGCCAGGGCGGCGCACGCACCCGCGTCGCCGGCCCGGTCACAGGGTTTCATCTCATCCCGAACCCACGTTCCACGCCATGGCTACCACCACCCGAGACCGCAGCACCAACCAGTCCGCCGCCGCCCAAGAGGCGTTGCGCGAGCAGGTGCGCAAAGCCGGCAAACCCGCCGACACCGGGCAACCCGCCACCGAGGACACCGAAGACACCGAGGTCGGCAACTACTTCGTCGCCAACTACCCGCCGTTCTCCTTCTGGCAACGCGAACAGGTGCCCGCCGTCGAGCAACTGCTGGAGCAACCCAGCCCCCGCCACACCCCGCTCGGCCTCTACTACCACATCCCGTTCTGCCGCAAGCGCTGCCACTTCTGCTACTTCCGCGTCTACACCGACAAGAACGCCGCCGAAATCCGCCGCTACCTCGATGCCACCATCCGCGAACTCGAGTGGTATGCCTCCCGCCCCTACATCGAGGGCCGCTCTCTCGACTACATCTACTTCGGAGGCGGCACCCCCAGTTATCTCAGCCCCTCCCAGCTGCACGACATCAGCAGCCGGATGAAACAGCTGCTGCCCTGGGACGAGGCCCGCGAAATCGCCTTCGAATGCGAGCCCGGCACCCTCAACGAGAAAAAACTCGAGGCCATCCGCGCCATGGGCGTCACCCGCCTCAGCCTCGGCGTCGAGAACTTCGACGACCACATCCTCGAACTCAACGGCCGCGCCCACCGCTCCGGCGAAATCGAACGCGCCTACCGCCACGCCCGCGCCATCGGCTTCCCCCAGATCAACATCGACCTCATCGCCGGCATGATGGACGAGACCGAGGACAACTGGCGCAACTCGGTCGATCAAGCCATCGCCCTCGACCCCGACATGGTCACCATCTACCAGATGGAGGTGCCCTACAACACCACCATCTACAAGGAGATGCAGGAGACCGGCCGCGTCACCGCCCCGGTCGCCAACTGGGCCACCAAGCGCCGCTGGGTCAGCGAGGCCTTCGACCGCTTCGAACGGGCCGGCTACACCGTCACCAGCGCCTACACCGTGGTCAAGAACCCCGACCAGGTGAAATTCGTCTACCGCGACGCCCTGTGGGAAGGCGCCGACCTGCTGCCCATCGGCGTCGCCTCGTTCGGCCACCTCGGCGGCATGCACCTGCAGAACCACCACGACATCATCCCCTACGTCGAACACATGGAGGCCGGCGGCCCCCACTCGCTCTACCGCGCCTACGGCACCGTGCCCGACGAACGCTTCGTCCGCGAGTTCATCCTCAAACTCAAACTCGGCAACGTCAGCCTGTCCTACTACCAGGACAAATTCGGCATCGACCCCCGCCAGCGCTTCGCCGACCAGCTCGAGAAGCTGCAGCAGCAAGGCCACGCCACCATCGATGGCGACCGCCTCATCATGAGCCGCGACGGCCTGCTGCAGGTCGACCGCCTGCTGCACGACTTCTTCCTCCCCCACCACCGCCACGCCCGCTACACCTGACCCGCCAAGTCACCCGCCACCAACGTGCCGGCGGCCATCCCTGGGTGCCGGAGCCAATCCCAAGCCAGCCCCCCGGCCCAACACAAGCCCATCAGCCGCCCCTTGGCCCAACGCCTGGCCCACCACTCACCACTCACC
>SKLO01000577.1 GCA_007123195.1 Verrucomicrobiales bacterium
GCCGCAGTTCGTCGATGAACGCCGGTCGCCGGCCCCACAGGCTGACCCGGACACCCGGCTGGCGCTCGGTCAGGGCGAGGGCGATCGATCCGCCCAGCAAGCCGGGACCGAGCACGGCGACATGTCGCTCGGGCGGCGGCTCGGCAGGTCCGGCGGACGGGGCGGGGTCGGTGGCGGCGGTGGGCGGACGGTTCATGGTCGGCGGCCTGCGGCAGCGGGCGACGCTGGGGTGGTGTCACCGGCGGGTGCCGAGGCGGGTCAAGCCGACCATCTTGGGGCTGATCGCGCGGTGTTGCAACCGGGGCCAACCGAACCTGCTGCGAGGTCGAACGCCGGCCGAACCGGGTCAGGGACGGCACTTCCGGCGGGATCGGGGTCGTCCGGCAGGTCAATTCGCCCCGCCCATGCCAGCGCGGCGGCTGGCGGCGATGGTGGACAGCACCGCCTTCTGCGCGTGCAGGCGGTTTTCCGACTGGTCGAAGATGACGTTGGCGAAGCGCTCGAGCACCTCGGCGGTGATTTCCTGCTCGCGGTAGGCGGGCAGGCAGTGCATGACGATGGCGCCCGGGTCGGCGGCGGCCACCAGCCGGCTGTTGATTTGATAGGGTTGCAGGGTCGCGAGTCGCTCCTGCGACTCGGCCTCGCGGCCCATGCTGACCCAGACATCGGTGTAAAGCACGGTGGCACCGGCGACCGCCTTGAGCGGGTCGGTCTCGACCGTGACGCTGTGGCCGGGCAGGTGTTCGAGGTCGGTGGGATCGGGCGTGAACTCCGGTGGCCCGCACAGCACCAGTTCGAACCCGAGCCGGGCCGAGGCCCACATCCACGAGCGCGCCATGTTGCAGACGGCGTCGCCCATGAACACCACGCGCTGGCCGCGCCAGTCGCCGAGGTGTTCGACGATGGTCTGCAGGTCGGCCAGCACCTGGCAGGGATGTTCGTCGTCGGTCAGCGCATTGATCACCGGGATGCCGCCCCATTGCGCGAACTCCTCGAGGTCGGATTGGGCGAAGGTGCGGATGATGATGCCGTCGAGCATGCGGCCGAACACGCGCGCGGTGTCGCGAATCGGTTCGCCCCGGCCGAGCTGCAGATCGTTGCCGGAAAAAAACATCGCGCGCCCGCCGAGTTCGCGGATGCCGACCTCGAAACTGACCCGGGTGCGGGTGGACGACTTGCTGAACACCAACGCCCACGATTGCCCGCGCAACGGCTGCGGCGCATCGGCCGAGTGGCGCACGCGCCTGGCCTCGATGGCGGCGGTGACCAGTTGCGAGATCTGCTTGTCGGAGAGGGATTCGATCGACAGTAGGTGCTGCATGGGCTGTGGAATTTCGAGGGGAAGCGGTCAGTCAAAGCCAACCGGTGAGGGGGTGCAACGACTTTCTGCGAAACGAGACTGTCAGATCAAGCCGTCACCCCGCGATTCCACGGCCCGGTCAGCCCGTCACCTCGCGCATTACCTGGTCGAGCCTTGCCAGCGCCTGTTCGACCTCGTCGTCGGTGACGTTGAGCGGCGGCAGGAAGCGCACCACCGACGGCCCGGCCGGGGCGGTGAGCAGGCCGGCCGCCATCAACCGCTTCACCACCTGACCGCTGAGCGGCTTGGCCGGATCGTCCAGGCCGGGCAGCGCGCGCAGCCGTGGTTCGTCCAGCTCAAAACCGAGCATCAAGCCGAGGCCGCGCACGCCGCGGATGCCGGGCACGGGTTGCTCCCGCAGCCGACCGCGGATGTGGTCGCCCAGCGCTCGGACCCGCGGCAGCAGGCCCTGGTCGCGAACCGCTTCCAGCACGGCGAGGGCAACCGCGCAGGCGAGCGGCGAACCGCCATAGGTGGATCCGTGGCTGCCGGGGCCGAGCACCGAACTCAGCGCCGCCGACCCGGAATCGATCCCGACCTGACCGTCGGAGATCCAGACCGCGCCGACCGGGAACCCGCCGGCAATGCCCTTGGCCCAGCTCACGGCGTCGGGTTCGATCGCGTCGCCGCCTTCGAGCGCGCGCCAACCGCACCATTGACCGACCCGGCCAAGGCCGCATTGGACCTCGTCGAACAACAGCAGCAACCGGTGGCTGCGGCGCAATTCGGCGCAGGTGGCGAGGAACCCGGCCGAGGCCACGTTGACGCCGCCCTCGCCCTGCACCGGTTCCAGCAGGATCGCCACGGTGTCGTCGGTGACGGCGGCGCGCAGGGCGTCGCTGTCGTTGAACGGCAGGTAATCGAACCCCGGCAGCAGGTCGCCGAAGCCGTCGCGGATCTTCACCTGCGCGGTGGCCGACATGGCGCCCAGCGTGCGGCCGTGGAACGAATTGGTGAAGGTGAGGATGCGCTGCCGTGGTCGGCCGTCGGGGCACGGGGTCAGGCTGCCGTAGCGGCGCGCCAGTTTGATCAGCGCCTCGTTGGCCTCGGTGCCGCTGTTGCAGAAGAAGTTTCTACCCGGCCGCCGCATCACCTCCTCGGTGAGAAACCGGCCCAGCAAACCCTGCTCGCGGATGTGGAACAGGTTGGAACAATGGATCAGGCGCACCGCCTGGTCGGCCAGCGCCCGTTGCATTGCCGCCGGGCAATGCCCCAGCGAAGTCACGGCGACACCACCGCTGAAATCGAGATACTCACGGCCCGCCTCGTCCCACAAGCGGGTGCCCTCGGCACGCGCCGGCGCCAGGTCAAAGCGACCGTAGTTGCCGAGCAGGTAGCGCTCGGTCAACGCGGCGGTCGGCACCGGCGGTGGTGCGGACGAGACGGCCGCGGAAGTTGCGGCGGGAACCATGGATGCGGAACGGGTCATGGGATCAGGTCGGCCTTGGCGGCGTGCGACGAACGGGCAATATGGATCAAACCGGGCGCGCTGCAACGACAGGCGGGCACTTCCGCATCGCCGGCCATGAACCGGGGCGAGGTGTCGTGCGCGCACGACCCCGGCAATCCCGACTCCCGACTCCCGACTCCCGACTCCCGACTCCCGACTCCCGACTCCCGAC
>SKLO01000290.1 GCA_007123195.1 Verrucomicrobiales bacterium
CGTCATCCCAGACGCCCCGCAATTCCCATGCGTGAAAGAACGGCGACCAGTCGATGTAGCGCACGATCTCCGCCAGCGACACCGGGATTGCCCGGCCTTCGACCATCCCGGCCTCGTAACCGGCGTGCTGCCCGCTCAAGGCCGGCGCGCCACCACCGTCGTCGGCCCCCTCGCTGGTGAACGCGCGGCGCCCCAGAAACGCGGGCCGCGGCGGCGTGTAGTTCCGCCAGTCGATCCGCAGCGCCCGTTCCCGCGCCTGTTCGAGCGTGAGCACGGCCCTGCGGCTGCCGCCGCTGTATTGTTCTCGCAGCCGCTCCTGCAACGCCAGGTTGCCGGCGACAAACCCGGCCCGCTGGTCCCGCGACAACAGCGACGTGGTCACCGGCACGCTGCGCGAGGCGTCGAGCACATGCACCACCGGACCGCTGTAATGCGGCGCGATCTTGATCGCGGTGTGGGCCGCGCTGGTGGTCGCGCCGCCGATCAGCAACGGGATGGTCATGCCCGCGCGCTCCATCTCCTTGGCGACGTGAACCATCTCGTCGAGCGAGGGCGTGATCAATCCTGACAACCCAATCACGTCGGCGCCCGTTTCTTTCGCCTTGGCAAGGATCCTGTCGCACGACACCATCACGCCAAGGTCGGTCACATGGAAGCCGTTGCAGGCCAGCACCACGCCGACGATGTTCTTGCCGATGTCGTGAACGTCGCCCTTGACGGTCGCAATCAGGAACCGTCCCGCCGAGCGCCCCTGTTCGGCCAGGCGGCGCGCCTCGTCGCCGGGCAGCCCGGGCCGTTCCGCCTGCAGCTGCCGCATCTGCTCGATGATCTCGCGCTCTTTCTCCTCTTCCATGTAAGGAGTCAGGTGGGCCACCGCCTTCTTCATCACCCGAGCGCTCTTGACCACCTGGGGCAGGAACATCTTGCCCTGGCCGAACAGGTCGCCAACGACCTTCATGCCGTCCATCAGCGGTCCCTCGATCACCAGCAGCGGCCGCTCATACTTGACCCTGGCCTCCTCGGTGTCCTCGTTGACATGGCTGTCGATCCCCTTCAGCAGCGCGTGTTCGAGCCGCTTCTCCACCGGCGCCTCGCGCCACGCCAGGTCGACCTCGGTCTTCTTCCCGGCCTGGCCCTTGTAGCGCTCGGCCAGCTCCAGCAGGCGGTCGGTGGCGTCGGGCCGCCGGTTGAACAACACGTCCTCCACCTGCTCGAGCAGTTCCTTGTCGATCTGGTCGTAAACCTCCAGCATGCCGGCGTTGACGATGCCCATGTCCATGCCCGCCTTGCCGGCATGATAGAGGAACGCGGCGTGCATGGCCTCGCGCACCACGTTGTTGCCGCGGAACGAGAACGAGATGTTCGACACCCCGCCGGAGACCCTCGCACCCGGCAGGTTGCGCTTGATCCACTCGGTGGCGCGGATGAAGTCGACCGCGTAGTTGTTGTGCTCCTCCATGCCGGTGGCGACGGTGAGGATGTTGGGGTCGAAGATGATGTCCTCCGGGTCGAACCCGACCTCGTCCACCAGGATGCGGTAGGCGCGCTCGCAGATGCGGATCTTGTCCTCGCAGGTGGCGGCCTGGCCCTGCTCGTCGAACGCCATCACCACCACCGCGGCGCCGTAGCGCATGATCGTGCGCGCCTGCTCGCGGAACCGATCCTCGCCCTCCTTGAGCGAAATCGAGTTGACGATGCCCTTGCCCTGCAGCACCCGCAGCCCGGCCTCGAGAATCTCCCACTTCGACGAGTCGACCATCACCGGCACTTTGGCAATGTCAGGCTCGCCGGCCAGCAGCTTGAGGAAACGCGTCATCATCTCCCGGCCGTCGATCATGCCGTCATCAAAGCAGATGTCGATCACGTTGGCCCCGTTCTCCACCTGCTGGCGCGCGACCGACAACGCCTCCTCCAGGTTGCCCTCGCGCACCAGCCGGGCGAACTTCGGCGAACCGGCGACATTGGTGCGCTCGCCGATCATGAGGAACTGTTTCTCGGGCGTGTGGTCGTAGGGCTGCGATCCCGACAGGCGCAGCGCCGCCGGCGGCGTGGGCAGCGAGCGCGGCGGCAGGTCGCGCACCGCCCGCGCGATCGCCGCGATGTGCTCGGGCGTGTTGCCGCAGCAGCCGCCGGCGAGGTTCAGCAGGCCGGCGCGGGCGAATTCGGCCAGGTAGCGCCCCATGTCGTCGGGGCCAAGGTCGAACCCGGTCGGCGACAGCGGGTTGGGCAGGCCGGCGTTGGGGTAGCAGGAGATGTGGCTGTCAGCCAGCGACGACAGGTCCTCGAGGAAGGGCTTCATCAGATCCGGCCCGAGCGAGCAATTGAGCCCGATCGCCAGCGGCTTGACATGGCGCACGGCGTTCCAGAACGCGCCGCCGGTCTGGGCCGATATCATGGTCTCGCCGCCCATGCCCACGGCCGCCGAGATGATCACCGGCAGGCGCACCTTGTCCTCCTCGAACACCTCCTGAATGGCCACCAGCGCCGCCTTGGCGTTGAGCGAGTCGAAGATGGTCTCAACCATCAGGATATCCACCCCGCCCTCGATCAGGGCCCGGACCTGATGGCGGTAATCGTCGAGCACCTGCTCGAAGGTCACCACCCGGAAAGCGCTGTCCTCGGCGTCGGGGGACACCGACAGCGACACTGTCAGCGGTCCGATGGCACCGGCCACGTAGCGGCGCACTCCGGTGTCGTTGCCGACGCGGTCGGCCCACTGGCGGCACAGCCGCGACGACTCGACGTTGAGTTCCCAGGCAAGGTCGCGAAGGAAACCGTTCTCCAGCACCCCTTGGAAGAATTCGGGGTCCTTGCGACCGGCGCCGGTCTCGCGCGGGTCTTTGACGAAAAACTCGCTCTGGGCAATCCTGGTGGCGGAAAAGGTGTTGGTCTCGATAATGTCCGAACCCGCCTCGAGAAACTTGCGGTGGATGTCGCCGATCACATCCGGCCGGGTCAACGACAGGATGTCGCCGTTGTTGAGCAAATCCTTGTCCGTCCTGGCGAAGCGTGGTCCGCGGGCGTCGGACTCGTCCAGACCGTAGCTGCGGATGGTGGTGCCCATGGCGCCGTCGAGCACCAGGATGCGCTCGCGCAGGGCGTTTTCGAGGTCGGCGGTGGAATCTTCAAGCATGGTCGGAGCGGAACGCATCAAGATATCCTGATATCTGGATGCGTCAATTTGCAAAGGCAGCTCTCCGCTACCGGGATCGATCGTCGCCAGTGGCAACAAAGACGGTCCGGAGGAGCCAGCCTGATGGCACGCGATCGCCAACCATTTGACCGCACAGATTCTGTCACTACCATGTCAGGATCATGTCCGAACTCTCCCGTGATGCCCACCCGGCCTCCGGAGTTGCCGCGCGTCGCGAGCAACTCGGCTTAAGCCAGGCGGTATTGGCCTGCAGGGCGGGGGTCTCGCGGGCCACCGTCAGCGCCGTTGAGCTTGGCAAGGCCAGCCCGTCGGTAACCGCCGCGCTGGCGCTTGCGTCCGCGCTGGATGCCAGCGTCGAGGAATTGTTCGGCAACCGGCGGGATGACGACCACGACATCTCATGGGTTTGGTCGCCACCAGCGGGAGAAAACCGCGCTTGGGAGGTTTGCGATCCAACGCGCGGCCGCCGACTGTATCCGGTGGAAGCCTTGGATCTGAATCCGCTGCCGCACGACATGGTGCTGGGTTCGGCAGGCTTGGTCCGGCGGGAAGGAACGCCACCGCCCACGCTGACGCTGGCGACCTGCGACCCCGCCGCCCGGGTCCTGGCCAATGCGTTTGAGGATGTTGTGGGGGTGCGAATGCTCTGTTTCCCCCGGAGCAGCCAGCTTGCCCTCGAACTGCTGGGTCAGGACCGCGTGGACCTGGCCGGTGTCCACGCTGCCACTGTTGAGGATCCCGAAGCGAACGTGCGCCGGGTCCGCGAGCTACTGGGGCCGGGCTGGCTGCTGGTGCGGGCGGCCGGCTGGGAGTCCGGCATCGTCAGCCGCGATGCGTCCCGCCGTTGGCTTCATCCGCGCCAACCGTCCCCGCGCTGCCAATGGGCCATGCGCGAGTCTGGCTCGGTCGCCCGTGACACCCTCGACCAACTGCTGGAAGGAGCCCCGGCCATGGGTCGGGAGGTAGCCGGCCATCGGCAGGCGGCGGAGGCGGTGGGCGCCGGCTGGGCCGATGCCGCGGTGACGCTGAGGCTGTGCGCCGCCGGGCTGGGCCTGCCATTCACCCGACTGCGCAACGAGCTTATCGACCTGGTCTTTCCGGCCGCGCGGTTGTCGGACCGGCGCTTCCGCAACCTGGTCGCCCTGTTGCAATCGGCGGCCTGGCGACAATTGGCGTCCGACCTGCCCGGTTACGACGGTCGCGACGCCGGCGCTGTGTTTCAAACCTGACCCCGCCTGACATGCCGTTCGAGCCCGCCAAGCTGCTTCCCGCCCTGCTCCTCACCGCAATCATCATCGGCCTGACGATTGGTTGTGGCCCGGATCCGTCCGGAGCCGATTCATCGTGGGGGGCAACCGCCGACACGCCGCTGCGAGTGGCCGCCGCCGCCAACCTCAAGTTTGCGCTCAACACACTGCTCGACGAACAGCTTCACCGGCACGGGAACTTCCAGGTCGACGTCACTTACGGTTCCTCGGGCAACCTTCGAACGCAGATCGAGCACGGAGCCCCTTTTGACCTGTTTCTGTCGGCTGACATGGCGTTCCCCCAGATGCTGGCCGAATCCGGTCAGGCCGATCCGGAAACCTTGTTTGCCTACGCGCTCGGTCGGCTGGTCATCTGGGTGCCGGACCCATCCCCGATCGACGTGGTGGAACTTGGGGAGCGATCCCTGCTTGACCCGATGGTCCGGCGCATCGCGGTGGCCAACCCGCAGCACGCGCCCTACGGCCAGGCGGCGGTAGCGGCGATGGAGAGCTTCGGAATGCTCGGGCAGGTCGAGGCGAGGTTCGTGCTGGGGGAGAACATCGCGCAGGCGGCTCAGTTCGTTGAATCAGGCGCGGCCGACGCCGGCATCATCGCGCTGGCACTTGCGGTGGCCCCGGCGATGCGGGACAAGGGCCACTTCTGGGAAATCCCGCTCGACCGCTTCCCCCCCTTGCTGCAGGGCGGCGTAATCACCGCGCAAACCCGCCAGCGAGGGCAGGCGGAGTGGCTGCGGGATCTGCTCATGTCGCCGCAGGGCCAGGAGGTGCTCAGGCGCCACGGATTCAGCACTCCCGAAGGGGACGGAGAATTGAGCCATGCCACCGATTGACTGGACATCGATCCTGCTGACACTGCGGCTGGCACTGGTGACGACCGCCATCCTTCTGGTGGTCGGCTTGCCTCTCGCGTTGTGGCTGGCCCGCACGCGTCACCGGCTGCGACCGCTGATTGAGGCGGTGGTGGCACTGCCGCTGGTGCTGCCGCCCACCGTGCTCGGATTCTACGTGCTGCTGATGCTCGGGCCCAAGAGCCCGATCGGTCATCACTATGAAACCATCACCGGCAGCCTGTTGCCATTCAGCTTTCAAGGCCTTGTGGTGGGCTCGGTGTTGTTCAGCCTGCCGTTTGCCGTACAACCCTTCACGGCAGGATTCCGCGCGGTGGCAAGGGAGCTGGAAGAGGTGTCGTGGTGCCTTGGCGTATCGCGATGGCATACTTTCTGGCGGGTCACCCTGCCGCAGAACCGCGCCGGCGTCATGGCCGGCATGGTGCTGGCCTTCGCCCATACTCTGGGAGAATTCGGCGTCGCCCTGATGATCGGTGGCAACATTGCCGGCGTGACCCGCACGGTTTCGATCTCGATCTACGATTCAGTTCAGGCCATGGACTATGCCACCGCCGGCTGGACTTCCGCTTTGCTGCTGGGATCCTCGTTCGCCATCCTGGCCCTGCTCTATCAGCTGCAACGCAGGACCCCGGGAGCGTGGCAGATGAACTGAACCCCCTTGGAGCCCATCCCCCGGCCGGCTGAACCCAGGGCACAATCTCATGGCCAATCTGCTCCTTGTTATTGGATCGCTGGAGGTTGTGGGTATGGTGGCGCCATGATGGCGGTGTTTTCCCAAAGCAACCCTGTTCGATGGCTGGCGATCGCGGGGTTGGTGGCAGCAGTGGCCGCCGACCCGGCGGGGGCGTCGGAGGCAACCGCGGGTGAGCGGCGGCCGAACCTGGTGTTCATCATGGCCGACGACCTCGGCTATCACGAGGTCGGAGCCTACGGTCAGGAGAAGATCCTCACGCCGAACCTCGACCGGCTGGCCGCGGAGGGTCTGCGTTTCACCCGCCACTACACCGGGGCGCCGGTGTGCGCTCCGGCGCGCTGCGTGCTCATGACCGGTCGCCACCTGGGTCACGCCGAGATCCGGAACAACAAGGATTCGGGGCTCGGCGGGCCGTTCCCAGGTCAATATCCGATCTCCGCCGAGGCGCTGACGTTCGCCACGGTGTTGCAACGGGCGGGCTATCGCACCGGGGCGTTCGGCAAGTGGGGGCTGGGGCCTGCGAACTCGACCGGGGCGCCGTCCAACCACGGCTTCGACCTTTTTTTCGGTTACCTGTGCCAGCGCAAGGCGCACTCGTTCTACCCGCCCCATCTGCACCACAACAACGACCCCAGCCCGCTCAACGAGAACCCGGTGCCGGGCCATGTCCGCCAGCCGGAGGGCGAGGTGTCGGCCGACGACTACCGGGCCGAGGCCTACGCGCCGGACGAGATCCGGCGCCGGGCGCTGACGTTCCTGCACGAGCATGCCGACGAGCCTTTCCTGCTCTACCTGCCGTTCATCGAGCCTCACGTGGCGATGCATCCTCCGCAGGCATGGGTGGATCGTTATCCGCAGGATTGGGACGAAGGCCGCGAGCCTTACCGGGGTCAGAATGCCTACCTGCCCCACCCGCGGCCGCGGGCGGGCTATGCGGCGATGATCAGTCATCTGGACGACCACGTTGGCGCGGTCTTGGACGCGCTCGACGAGCTGGGCCTGGCGGACCACACCGTGGTGATCTTCACGTCGGACAACGGCACCACCCATCCCGGCCAGGATCCCGCGTTCCATATCGGCGGAGTGGACGCGGAGTTCTTCCAGTCAACCGGTGAGCTTCGCGGCTGGAAGGGCGATGTCTGGGAGGGCGGTCTCCGGGTGCCCACGATCGTGCGCTGGCCGGGACGCACGGAACCGGGATCGGTGACGGCGTTTCCGAGCTATTTCCCCGACTGGTTTCCGACGCTGTGCGCGCTGGCTGGCGCGGAGTTGCCGGTCGGAGCGGAACTGGACGGGATCGATTTGACACCGGTGCTGACCGGCGAAGGCGAGCCGGTTCGGGGCCAACCGATGATTTGGGAGTTCCACGGCTACCGCGGCCAGTTGGCGGTGATGGATGGACCGTGGAAGGCGGTGCGGCAGGGGGTCACGACCGACCGGCCGGGGCCGTGGGAGTTGTATCACATCGAAAACGACCCGGCGGAGAGCGAGGACCTGGCCGCCCGGCATCCGGAGATCCTGCAGCGGCTGGTGACGGCGTTCGAAGCGGATCGCTCACCGAACGAGGTGTTTCAGCTGCCGTTGTATGATGGGGGGCAGGGATCTTGATATCCTGGCGTGGCCTGGCCAGTGACCGGTCATTGACAGGGCAGACAGGAATGTCTACCCCACACTGCCTGCCGGCATTTTCATCGATATCGACCAGTTCCAGACCGCAGACTCATCGGCGGCGCTGGCCGGTGCGGGTGTTGGTGGAGCCGGGGAAGGTGCCGCGCGGGCCGGTTTCGACTTCATCGTCGTCGGCGCGACCCTCGATGTCGCGGTAGAACAACACGCCGCGCTGGCGCATGTTGCTGATGAGGAACTTGAACTCGGTCTTGAGATCCTCATCGGTGAGCAGGGCGGCGATCAGGCCGTCGCCCTTGTGTACCAGGCCGAGCGCGGTGGCCAGTTCGCCGCCGGCGACCTGCAGGCTTTTGGCGGTCTCCTCGATGGTTTCGGCAGCGTTGCCGAAGCGGCGGATCGCCTCGCGCGCGTCGGCCATGGCCTCGGGCAGTTCATCCAGCGTGCCATCCAGTTTGTCCAGGGTGGGCTGTAGCCCTTCGATGGCTTCGCCGAGGGTTTTGGCGGCGTCGCGCACGCCGGTCAGGGCCTCGTTGACAGCGGCCACGTTTTCGTCGCCGAGCACTTCCTGATCGAAGCGGCCGAGGGCCGAGTCCAGGCTGGCGAGCGCCTTGCTGACGTGCTCGACGTTCTGCTGGGCAAGGATGCCCTCGTTGACCGTGGTCAGAGAGGCGGTCAGTTCCGCCACCGAGCCGCGGATGTCCTCCATGACCAAAGTGGCCATGGAACCGACGTCGCGCACGGTGCCGGCCAGGGCCTCGATGCCGGTGCCGGTGTCGCCGACCAGCTCGTCGCCCGGCTGGATGAATTGGGCGGTGCGCTCGGCCGGCGGCAGGATCTCGATGAACGCGTCCCCCATGAGGCCGATGTTGGCGACGCGGAACACCGAGCCCTCGGGTACCTGGACCCCTTTGAACAGGGCGATCGGCACGTCGACCCCGGTGAAGCTTTCGTTGAGTTCAGGGCGTTTCTCGACCACGCCGACGCGGGCGCCGCCGAGGGTGACCACCGAGCCGTTGCCGATGCCGGAGGCGTCGGAGAACGTGACGGTGATGGAATACTTGTCCTTGAACCACTCCCGCACGTTGCCGAACTGCAGGATCACCCCGCCGAGCAGCAGCAGGCCGATCAGCAGGAACAGCCCCACCATCAGCTCGGTCTTGGTTTCTTCGCGCGCCATCGGTTTGACTCCATAGCCCCGAACGGGGTGGATTTCCACGCTCAACTGCGGCTGGCGGCGGCCGGCGGATGCGTTCCACGGCAGCCCGGGGACGGGAATCAGTCGTCGGCCATGCCGGACCGGCCGTGGATGAAGTCCTGGATGACCGGATCGGGGTGGTGGCGCAACTGGTCGGGCGTGCCTTGGAAATAAACCTGGCCGGAGCGCAGGTAGGCGACCCGGTCGGCGACGTGCCAGACGCTCTCCATGTCGTGGGTGACCACCACCGAGGTCAGGCCGAATCGCCGTTGCAGGCGGCGGATGAGGTGGTTGATGACATCGGCCACGACCGGATCGAGCCCCGAGGTGGGTTCGTCGTAGAGCACGCAGGCGGGCTCGGGCACGATGGCGCGGGCCAGGGCGACGCGCTTGCGCATGCCGCCGGAGAGGTTGACCGGCATCTTGTCCATGTGCTCGGCCAGTTCGACCACCTCGAGCGCCTCGCGCACGCGTCGATCGATCTCGCTCCGGTTGCTGACCCCGCCCTCGCGCAGAGGAAAGGCCACGTTTTCAGCGACCGTCATGCTGTCGAACAGGGCTCCGTCCTGGAACAGGATGCCCAGCTTGCGCCGGTGAACGGCCATCTGCCGCTCGTTGAGCCCGGTGACATCGATGCCATCGATTTCAATCCGGCCCTCGTCCGGCCAGAACAGGCCGAGCAGGTGTTTGAGGAACACGCTCTTGCCCTCGCCGCTGCGGCCGAGCAGCACCATCACCTCGCCTGGCCAGACGTCGAGGTCGATGCCGTCGAGCACCAGCTGTTCGTCGAAGTGCTTGCGCAGGCCGCGGGCGCGGATGAAGGGCGCGCCACTGCGATCGATCGGGGGTTGCCGGGGCCGGGTATCGGGTTCGTGCGCGGACGGGTCGGAAAGGGCGGACGGGGCGGACGGGGCGGACGAGGCGCTGGCGGGGCGCTTGGGCCTGGGCTTCGGCTTGGGCTTCATGGCGTGGATCGGGCGGGCGCTTGCGGGTGACGGGGCGGGTGGTCACAAGGCTTCGCCGATGGGGAAGAAGTAGTTGAGCAGGAAGGTCAGGAAGAAATTGAAGACCAGGATGGCGAGCGAGGAGTTGACCACGGCGCGGGTGGTGCCGCGACCGACGCCCACCGCGCCGTCGCGGGTGGTCAGGCCCTGATGGCAGGAGATGACCACGATCAGGATGCCGAAGACAAAACCCTTGAGCATGCCGATGAACACGTCGGCGAACTGGGTGTAGTAGTTGAGGTGCTTCCACCAGTCGGCGCCCGGCACTTCGAAGGCGATGACGCAGACGACGTAGGAGGCGGCGACGCCGAAGGCGATGGACTCGGCCACCAGCAGGGGGATGGACACCATCATGGCGACCAGTCGCGGGCGGATCAGGTAGTCGATCGGGTGCACGCCCATGGCCCGCAGGGCGTCGATTTGCTCGGTGACCTTCATGGTACCGATCTCGGCAGCCATCGAGGCGCCCATGCGGCCGGCGACCATCAGGCCGGCCAGCACCGGGGCCAATTCCCGGCACATGGCGATGGAGACGATGGCGCCGACCGTGGATTCGATGCCGAAGTCCTTGAACTTGAAGTAGGTCTGCGCGGAGAACACGGCCCCGGTGAAGCCGCCGGTGACGATGACCACCAATTGGGAGCCGAAGCCGATGACGACGATCTGGCGCAAGGTGAGATGCAGCCGCGCCTTGCCATGGAACAGTGATTCAAACGTCGACGCGATCAGCAGCCCCAGCTGGCCGAGGTAGCGCAGGTGGGACATGCCTCGTCGGCCAAGGGCACGCAGCAATCCGGTCATCAATCAAGTGGTGTGGGTCGTTCGTGGCCGGCCGCGCCGGGATGGACGGACACCGTGTTGTCGGTGGTCGCCCGATGGGAACGCCGCATCATCGCGCAACGGATCCGGGGGAGCAACCGCCGGACGTCGGCTGGAATGAAAGTGGTCATTTGATCACCTTCATGCCAGCCAGCGCCCAAAAATCAGGAATTCTCCGAGGTGCCGGAGTGGCCTGGATCCTTATGCTAACGATGAACCGGGGGATTGTGCCGGCTGAGGTGGTTTAAAAAAAGGCCGGGTTTCCCCCTATTGGTGGCAACCAGCAGCCGAAGCACACTCCCTTCGCGAACAGGCTTGATTCCGCCAATCGCCAACCAGCACCAAACTCCAACATAACGCCATGCACATTCCCTCCAAACTCACGCGCCGCCTTCGTGCCGCCGTTGTCCTTGCCCCAATCTGCGCCCTGGCCTTGGCCGGGGCATCATCCAGTTCCTCCGCCGCGGTCATCGCCACGGTGGTCCATGAGGAGGGCTTTGAGGTGAATGTGGGCGACTGGTTGGCGTTAGGATTGAATGCGGGCATCGAACGCGTCGCCTCCGGTAGCAACAGCATCCCATC
>SKLO01000068.1 GCA_007123195.1 Verrucomicrobiales bacterium
ATCCCCCAAGCCGCCGCCGGTCGGCCTTTGATTCAACACTTCGCTTTGTTCTTGCGTCCATACCCACAACCATGATTCGATCTCTCACCATGACCGCTCAATCCGTCTTCAAGGGAACTTTCCTCATCGCCCTGGGCCTCGGCCTCGCCGGCGTCGGCTCGATGTTGCTGGGGCCGGAGGCCGGACGCGCCGATGAAAACGGTTCGGCCGTTCTCGCCGAACGCGTCACCATCGACCGAACCCCGATCGAAAACGGGGGCCAGATCGCCCTCAGCTACGCCGACGTGGTCGAAAAAGTCACCCCCAGCGTTGTCAGCGTGTTCAGCACCAAGGCGGTCCAGGTGCCGGACATGGGTGACATGGGGCAGCTCGACGATCCCTTCTTCCGCCGTTTCTTCGGCGACGAGTTCTTCCGCGGCCAGCCCGGCCAGCCGCGTCCGCGCAACCCGGTCCCCCAGCGCGGCCTAGGGTCCGGCGTATTGATTTCCAGCGACGGCTACATTCTCACCAACAACCACGTCATCGCCAACGCCGACGAGGTCCGGGTCAATGTGCCCACGCTCAACCGCGAGTTCGTCGCCAAGGTGATCGGCACCGACCCCGCCACGGATGTCGCATTGATCAAAATCGAGGCCGAAAACCTGCCGGCCGCCATCCTCGGCGACAGCGCCCGGGTTCGCGTCGGCGACGTGGTGCTGGCCATCGGCAACCCGTTCGAACTCTCCCAGACCGTCACCATGGGCATCGTCAGCGCCACCGGGCGCACCGACGTGCGGGTCATCCGCGGCGGCTACGAAAACTTCATCCAGACCGATGCCGCCATCAATCCGGGCAACTCCGGCGGCGCCCTGGTGGACGCCAAGGGACGCGTTATCGGCATCAACACCGCCATTGCCACCCGCACCGGCACCAACGCCGGCGTCGGCTTTGCCATCCCGGTCAACATGGCGATGGCCATCGTCGGTGAATTGCTCGACTTCGGCGAGGTCAGCCGCGGCTTCCTCGGCGTCGGCCTCGAAGACCTCACCCCCGACCTCGCCGAAGCGTTCGGCCGCAACGACCTTTCCGGCGCGCTGATCAACAACGTCATGCCCGGGTCTTCCGCCGACAAGGCCGGCATCGAGCCCGGCGACATCGTCATCGCGGTCAACGAAGCGCCGATCCGCGACTCGTCCCAGCTGCGCCTGATGGTCGGCAGCAACCGCCCCGGCGAGGACGTCAAGTTCACCATCGTGCGCGACGGTCGCGAGCGCGAAGTCACCGCCACCCTCGGCGAGATGCCGGACGACTTGCGCACCGCCATGCTCGGCGGCGAACAACCCCGCGCCCAGCGGCCGCGCGGACCTGAGCGCGAACTGGTGGACGGCCTCAAGATCGCACCGCTCAACGACGAATTGCGCGGCCAGTTCCAGCTCGGTGAAGAGCAGGAGGGCATCGTCATCGTCGAGATCGACCCCGAAAGCCGCGCCGCCACCGCCGGCCTCCAGCCCGGCGACCTGGTGATCGAGGTCAACCGCACCGAGGTCAGCACCGTCGACGAAGCGCTCGCCCAACGCGACCAGTCGGTCGGCAGCAGCCTGCTGCTGCGGATCCAGCGCGGCGAAGCCGTGCGCTACGTCGCCGTGCGCAAGGACAGCTGATCCCCGAATCCAAGCCCGCGTGACCAAGGTTGGCGGCCGCCCGAAACGCGTCTAGCATGCGCCATGCGTCTGGCGCCGCGCGA
The DNA here is from genome assembly GCA_007123195.1 of Verrucomicrobiales bacterium. Classification (GTDB taxonomy): domain Bacteria; phylum Verrucomicrobiota; class Verrucomicrobiia; order Verrucomicrobiales; family SKLO01; genus SKLO01. Next base: position 1,724 of record SKLO01000068.1, read on the forward strand.
GCTGGTCCTGCTGTTGTCATTCCTGATCCTCATGATCACGGGGGGCTTGATCGTGGGCTTGAAGCTCATGACCGACTGGTCGCGCGCCGCCGGCAGCGAGCGCGATCAAGCCGAGCTGGCCTTGCTGGAAGCGGAACTCGCCCTGGTCGACCGCGACACCTGGCTGCAGCGCCGCCAATGGCTCGACCGCGAACTGCCGCCGCTGGTGTCGGTCGGCGATGCCGACAGCGAATTGCTCGAAGTCACCAGCGAAACCGCCGCCCGCCGCGGCGCCCGACTGGCGGCGCCTTCCCTGCTGGAACCCGTGGTCAACGGCGACCTGCACGCCGCCCGGGTGTCGTTCAATCTGGGCGGGGACCTGGAATCGGTGATGAGCACCCTGCACGAATTGGTGCAGCCGCGGCATTTTCGCGAGATCGAGTTGCTGCGGCTCGAAACCGACCCAAGCGGACCCGCCGAAGTGCGGGCCCAGGTCCGATTGCGCGGCTACTACCATCGATCCCCAGAACGACAGCCTACCGTGAGCCCGGAATCCGAACCCGAATCCGAACCCGATCAGGCAGCGGAACCCGCGGTCCATACAGAACCGGCCGCCGATGGCACCGGCCCAGGCGATGGCCACGAGCCATTCGACCGGGCAAACGCCCACCCGCCGCCCGACACCGGCTCCGGTGCTGTGGCCGGGGATTGACAATCAGCGCGTTTCTGCTTTCTTGTTTCCTGTTTCGGGCGGACCACGCGACCTCACCCACATCGGCCGCCCCACCCTTGCCCAGGCTCATGATTCGCGCTGAACGATCCCGCCGAGCCTCGCCTTCCCCCGGCCCGTGCCGTTCCGGATGGCGCGCCGCCGCTTTGAGCATGGGCACCGCCCTGCTGCTGTCGATGCTCCCGTTGACCACCATTCCCGCCTTGGGCGAGCGGGAAGGCACGGCCAGCTCCGCCGTGCCCGCCGCCCACCCCGAGTCCCGCTACCAGCCCGCCTGGCAACGCTCGCCGTTCGAGCGCAAGACCGCGCCGCCGGCCGTCTCCGGCCGCCAGGCCAATTTCGCCGACGAACTGGAGTTGATCAGCCTCATGCGGCGCGACGGGCGCCTGTCCGCCCAGCTCAAAGACCGGGCCACCGGATCGTTCATCCGCGTCACCGAACAACCCGCTGCCGACGGCCTGCACATCGTCGACGCCAACCTGGTGCGCGACCCGCGCGGCCAGTCGGTCACCCTCGCGCAGGGCAGCCAAACCGGCGTCGTCCG
>SKLO01000624.1 GCA_007123195.1 Verrucomicrobiales bacterium
CCCCCGATACCAAAGCCCCCGGTTCCAAAGCGAAACCAAAGACCAAGGCAGCCAGGAAGACCAGCGCGACGGTCGATGACTCCGCCGCGGAAAAGGTGGCGGAAGCCTCCAAGTCAGCCGCTGACGCCAAGCCGAAAACGAAGTCCAAGCCCAAGGCCAAGGCCAAGACGAAGGCGGTGTCTTCTCCCACCGGGGGGGCGGCGGCCGCTGGCTCGAAGCCGGCCGCCAAAACCAAGTCCCAGACCAAAGCCAAGGGCGCTGGTGGGTCCGCGGGCAGTGTCGGCACCAAGAAGGCGCCGACCCCCAAGCCCAAATCAAAGCAGGCCAAGCTGAAGCCGGCCTACCCGAAATCCAGCTCGTTCGTCCGCTCCCAGCACCAGAAGCTGCTCGAGTTGCGCGATTCCCTGTTCGACACCGTCCAGGGTGCCACCCGCGAAAACCTCCGCAGCCGCTCGGAAGGCAACGATGCCTCGGCCTTCGGCATGCACCAGGCCGACGCCGGCAGCGAAGCCTACGACCGCGATTTCGCACTCAACATGCTCAACCAGGAGCAGGACGCGCTCTACGAGATCAATGAGGCAATCAAACGCATCGAGGGCAATGCCTACGGCGTCTGCGAAATGTCCGGGGAGGCCATCCCGCGGGAACGGCTTGAATACCTGCCGTGGGCCCGCTACACGGTGCAGGTCCAAAGCAAGATCGAGCAGGAGCAGGGCTACGGCCGGGTGCCGCGGCACTCGCGCTCCTCGTTCGGCTTCGGTGAGGACGACGACGAGGATTGAGCCGGTCGCGCAGGGTGCTGCGTTGGCCGCGACAAAGCGCTGGCCATCAGTCAGTTGCGCGGTATCGCACCCAGGGATGGCGCAGCCTGGGAACCGCGGGCATTCCCTTCACCGGTTCCCGGCGCAAGGGCTTCCGCCATCTCCCCCTGGTTCCCCCCACGCTTCCAAGCCCAACCAATCAGCCCCGCCTTCGCCGGCGACGGAACTCTTCAATTTCCTGCTTGCGCCGGCCCCATGCAAGGCTATCTTCCGCGCTCTACTCGCCATGCCCAGGGAAATCATCACACTCGAATGCACCGAAGCCAAGGCCGAAGGCAAACCGACCTCGCGCTACGTGACCACCCGTAACAAGAAAAGCCTGCGGACCCCGGGCCGACTTGAGAAGGTGAAGTTCAACCGGTTCCTGAAGCGCCGCACCCTGCACCGCGAGATCCGCTGAACCACGCCCGTCAACACGACGTCTGCTCGACCCACGCCACCCTGTTCTCATGCAACCGAAGAACCGCGAACGCCTGATCCGTTTCCGCCGCCACAATCGTCGCCTGCCGCGCCGCCGCCTCGACCTCCCGGCCGAGAAACTCAGCTATCGATTTCCCGAATTTCTGGCCAAGTTCACCACCGAAACCGGCAAGATCCTGCCGCGCCGAACCACCGGGCTCAGCGCCCAGCTGCACCGCCGCATCACCAGCGAGATCAAGCGCGCGCGTTCGCTCAACCTGCTGCCTTGACGAGCGGCAGCGGTGGCTTTCCAAGGCGGACCGCTTTGGCGCGTGATGTGCCCGCCGCTTGACGCTCAGACGACCGCCGCGGCGTCCCGCCCGGACTGTCATCGGCGAAGGCCCCGCCGTTCAGGTTGCCCCGATACGCCCCTCCGATCGCCGTCGCCCGGGACCGTGCCCGCCCTGTGGTTGTTTCCACGCGGCGGGTTTTTTCGTTTCCAAGCCGGGACCAACCGCCTTCGCTCGCCCTGACCTCACCGTTTGCCCGCCCGCACCAGATGACCACACTCGCCGACACCCAGAACCTGCGCGACGATCGCCAACTGCCGATCGATCGCGTCGGGGTCAAGAACCTCGCCTTCCCGATCAAGGTCCGCGACCGCGACCGCGAGAGCCAGAGCACCGTCGCCACCGTGTCGCTGGCGGTCGATCTGCCGCACCACTTCAAAGGCACCCACATGAGCCGCTTCGTGGAGGTGCTTCATTCCCACGGCGACTGCCTCGACGTCAGCGAGATGGCGACCATTCCCCTGGAGCTGTTGGAACGACTGGAGGCCAAGGAAGCCCACGTCAGCTTCCGGTTCCCGTTCTTCCGTCACAAAAAGGCGCCGGTCACCGGTCTCATCGGGCTGATGGACTACCAGGTCACCTTTGACATCACCGCCAGCGCTGGAGGGCTCGATTTTGTTGTCATCCTCGAGGTGCCGGTCACCACGCTCTGCCCTTGCTCGAAGGCGATCAGCGCCCGCGGCGCCCACAACCAGAGGGGCATCGTTACTTGCGCCGTCCGATTCACCGAACCAGTGTGGATCGAGGACCTGATCGATCTGATCGAGGCCTCGGCAAGTTCACCCCTCTACAGCCTGCTGAAGCGGCCCGACGAAAAATTCGTTACCGAGGCCGCCTACGACAAGCCGGTGTTCGTCGAGGATCTGGTGCGCAACGTCGCCGCCGCCGCCCGACGTCTGCCACAGATCACCTGGTTCCGCATCGAGGCGGAGAACCACGAATCGATCCACAATCACAACGCCTACGCGATCATCGAATCAGGGCCCCCACCGGATTCGGGCAGGGCGGTCGCTGACAACGACTGACCACGCCACAAGCCACCCCCCATGAAGGGCCGGTTCCCCACCCATCCATCGATCACGCCGCCGCCCCAACCCCAAACACCCCGCCATGCCTGCCGTCGTCCGTCCCGTCTCAGTTCGCCTCTGGTTCCTGCCCATCCGCACCCGGGTGCCCCTCAAGTTCGGCCCCGAAACCCTCGACACCGTCACGCTCGCACGCGTCAGCATGACGGTTCGTGACGACCACGGCAACGAGGCGGTCGGCTGGGGCGAAACCCCGCTCAGCGTGCAGTGGGTCTGGCCCTCGCCGCTGCCTTTCCAGACCCGCCAGCACGCCCTCATGGACTTCACCCGCCGACTGGTGGCGGCCTGGGCGGACTGGCCGGTCATGGCCCACCCGCTGGTTTCAGGCGCCAGGTTCCAGGCCGAGGCGATGCTGCCGCTCCAGCGGGAATTCAACCGCGAGCGTCCCGAACCCGAGCACCTGCCTTACCTGGCCGCCCTCGTCTGCACCAGCCCGTTCGATCTCGCGCTCCACGATGCCCTCGGCAACCTGCTCCACCGCAACAGCTTCCATTGCTACAGCCGGGACCACGTCGGGTCCGACCTGGCAGCCATGCTGGAGCCGGCCGCCGATGCGCCCGGGGTGTCCTTTGCCGACCTTGCCCCGGATCAGTTCCTCAACCCCGAGCCCCCCGCCGAACTGCCGGTCTGGCACCTGGTCGGGGGACTCGACCCGCTTGAATCCACCGATCTCGCCGGCGACGAGCCCGATGATGGGTTTCCCGTGCTGCTCGAAGATTGGATCCGAACCGACGGACTGACCTGCCTCAAGGTCAAGCTTCGCGGCACCGACCACGACTGGGATCTCGAGCGTCTGCGCCGCATCGCCGCTCTCGCCCGTCCGCTGGGGGTCACCGACCTCAGCGCCGACTTCAACTGCACCGTCACCGATCCGGCCTACGTCAGCTCGATCATGGACGTAATCGAGCGCCACGACCCCTGGCTGTGGCAACACCTGCTCTATATTGAGCAGCCGTTCCCCTACGATCTCGAAAGCCACTCGATCGACGTCCACGCCATCGCCCGGCGCAAACCCCTGTTTCTCGACGAGAGCGCCCACGATTGGCAGCACGTCCGGCTGGGACGCCAACTCGGCTGGAACGGGGTCGCCCTGAAGACCTGCAAGACCCTCACCGGCGCCCTCCTGAGCCTGTGCTGGGCGCGCGCGCACGGCATGCCCCTGATGGTGCAGGACCTCACCAACCCGATGCTCGCCATCATTCCCCACGTCCGCCTCGCCGCCCACGCCGATACCATCCGGGGGGTGGAATGCAACGCCATGCAGTTCTACCCGCAGGCCTCCGCCCCGGAGGAGGCGGTCCTGCCCGGCCTCTACCGCCGCCGCCGGGGCCGGCTCGATCTCAGCGGCCTCGGCGCCCACGGGCTCGGGCAGGGGCCCGCCGTCACCGCTCGTCAGCTGCCGGATCCGGACTGCCGGAGCTGAATTGTTAAAGAGCATCAATTCCGCAACCTTTACCGGCAATCAGGTTTTTTTCTTGTGTTCGGCCCAAATCTGCCGATTTTACCCTAATCCCTTGGCCGGGGAAACGTTATACCCTTCAGGCACCACCGCCTTGGGGGGTCAACCCCTCAGCCATGTCGCGATTCGAGCCGATTATCCGATTTGATTTGCGAGTTCTACCCCGAATTTCTGTTCCGCATGAAAAAACTTCTGCTCACCGCCACCCTGATGGCCGTCGGCCTGCTGATGTCGCCATCCGCCGCCGAGGCCAACGAAGTCCGTATCTGGACCGATGAACAAGGCCGCCAGGTGGAGGCCCAGTTCCTGCGCCTGGATGACAACACCGTCTACCTGCGGACCCGCGACGGCCGCCGCCATGGCTTCGACCTCTCGCGCCTGAGCGAGGCCGACCAGCAAATCGCCCGCACCCTGCCGCCGATGGAAGAAACCCCGGCCGACCAGCGCAGCCACGTCGAGTCCGCCGCCTGGGTCGACCGCATCCTTCAGGACGCCTGGCAAAAGGGCGAGGTGCAGCCCAATCCGCGCGCCACCGACGAACAGTTCCTGCGCCGGATCTACCTCGATGTCACCGGCACCATCCCCACCTACCAGCAGACCATCTCCTTCCTGCGCAGCACCGACACCAACAAGCGGGCCAAACTGATCGATGAGCTGCTCGATTCCCCCGGCTACAACAGCCACATGTTCAACTACTTCGCCGACATGCTGCGGCTTCGCGACCGGTTGAGCGACAACATCCCCGCGGCCGCCCAGGCGACCAACTACATTCAGTGGGTCAAGGAGAACATCGAGAACGAGCGGCCCTACAACGAAATGGTCTACGACATGCTGACCGCCACCGGCAAGGTCTGGAGCAACGGCGCCGCCGGCTACCTGCTGCGTGATTCCGGCATGCAGCTCGACAACCTGGCGATGACCATCAGCATCTTCCTCGGCACCGACATCGCCTGCGCCCAGTGCCATGACCACCCGTTCGACGAGTGGACCCAGATGGAGTTCTACCAGATGGCCGCCTTCTTCGGCGCCACCGGCACCCAGATGGCCGGCGGCGACTTCAAGAACGGCGACCCCCGCCAGCGCCTCGAGCGCGAACTGGTCGCTCTCGCCCAGGCCCAGGGCCGCAGCGACTTCGAGCCGGACAACAACCTCGGTGGCCTGGCCGACCTGATCAACGCCAACCGCTACACCATCTACGACCTCGATGAGAACCGCATGCGCCTGCCGCATGACTACGCCTACGACGACGCCAACCCGCGCGACCCCGTGTCTCCCCGCCTGATGGTGTTCCCCGAGGTCGACATGCGCACCCACAAGGCCTACCAGATCGATATCGATGAGTTCGACAACCCGCGCCTCGCATTCGCCAGGTGGGCCACCTCGACCGACAATCCCCGGTTCGCGCTGACGATCGCCAATCGCATGTGGAAGCGCGCCTTCGGCCTCGCGGTGATCGAGCCGGTGCACGACATCAAGACCCCCGATGACGCCGCCATCCCCGAGCTGGCCAAATTCCTCGAGCAGGAAATGATCCGGGTGAACTTCAACCTCAAGGAGTTCATGCGCATGGTCTACAACACCGACGCCTACCAGCGCGCCGCCACCAACGTGCTGCCCGATCCCGAGCAGCCCTACTACTTCACCGGCCCGCTGCTGCGCCGCATGACCGCTGAGCAGACCTGGGACAGCTTCATGACCCTCGTGCTCGGCGACGCCGACCGTTACACCCTGAACCGCTCCGACGAGTATGCGCGGATCATGGACATGGATCTGGACAGCACCGACATCAATTCCGCGCTCGGCAAGCTGGCCGCCTTCCGCAGCATGAACGAGCGCCAGCGCCAGCGCATGGGCGGCGACCTCGCCATGAGCGGTGGAGACATGATGATGAGCGACAGCCCGATCGGTTTCAATGATGACGCCCCCGAAGCCGCAGGTGACGCCAAAATCGTGGTCAGCCGCGGCATGCAGCTGATGCGGGCCTCGGAACTGCCCCAGCCGGCCCCTGCCAATCACTTCCTGCGCCAGTTCGGCCAGTCCGACCGCCAGCTGGTGGACAACTCCTTCACCAGCGGCTCGATCCCCCAGGTCATGATGCTGCTGAACGGCAATGCCACCGATCTGGTGACCGACCGCGATGGCCTCATCTACCGCCACATGAATCAACAGCGTGACGCTGGCGAACGGGTCGAGGTGGTGTTCTACAGCATCCTCAATCGCCAGTCCACCCTGCAGGAGAAGGACATCGCCCGGCGCGAACTCCAAAGCAATGGCGACGACGGCTACGCCAACATCATCTGGTCGCTGATCAACACCCGCGAGTTCCTGTTCATCCAGTAACCGCATTCGTCATTCGCAGACCTGTCAACTCATCGAACCCACCGCCCCGCGGGAGAGCCCCGCTCCAATCCCAAACCCGAAGCAAGCAAACCGACGCACGATTGAACCCGATCCCGGATGGCCGGCACTGAAGCCGGTTCGGGGGATCCTTTCGATCGCCTCAGACAGACACCCAGCCAAGCCCCAGAAAGACCATGAAGCACACACTCAACCAACTCGATCCCCTGACCCGGCGCTCGTTCATCGAGAAGTCCGCCAAGTCAGCCCTGGGCGTCAGCCTGATGGGCGGCATCCTCGGCCACAAGACCGCTGCCATGGCCAACGTGGGCCCCGGCAAGGCCAAGCACGTGATCTACCTGTTCATGAATGGGGGCATCACCCACCTGGACACCTTCGATCCGAAGACCGACTCCGAGGTCAAGGGCCCCACCACCCCGATCAGCACCAGTGCCGACGGCGTGCAAATCGCCCAATACCTGCCGGAGATGGCCAAGCAGATGCACCACTGCACCATCATCCGCTCGATGAATTCGCACACCGGCGTTCACGAGTCGGGCCAATACATCATGCGCACGGCCTACAACCAGCGCGGCACCATCACCCACCCGTCCCTCGGACCGTTGGCTCAGCGCCTGCTTGGCAAGACCGAAAGCCGCCTGCCGGACTCAGTCAACATCGGCTCCGGTGGCGGTCACCCGGGTGCCGGCTTCCTGCCGCCGGCCATGTCCCCGATCCCGATCGGCGACCCTTCCCGCGGCCTGCAGAACGCCCGTCCGCTGACCACCCAGAGCCAGTTCGATCAGCGCATCCGTCTGATGAACGAGTTCGACGCCACGTTCCGCGAGCGCTTCCCGCACGACGACGTCAAGGCCTATACCGAATTCTACGACGAGACTCTGAACCTGCTTCAGGGCGAGGACATGCTGGCGTTCGACATCACTCAGGAGCCGCAGAACGTCCGCGAGCGCTACGGCAACGACCGCTTCGGCCAAGGCTGCATGCTGGCCCGTCGCCTGGTCGAGCACGGCGTGCGCTTCATCGAGGTGGAATACGGCGGCTGGGACATGCACAACCAGATCGACGGAGGCATGCGTAACCGTGCCCCGGTGCTCGATCGCGGCATGGCCACCCTCATCGCCGACCTGGACGAGCGCGGTCTCTTGGACGAGACCATGGTCGTGCTCGGCTCCGAGTTCGGCCGCACCCCGCGCGTCAACCAGAACGCCGGTCGTGACCACCACCCGCGCGCCTTCAGCACCGTGTTCGCCGGCGGCGGCGTCAAGGGCGGTTTCGTCCTCGGCTCCACCGACGCCCGCGCCTACTCGGTCACCGATCGCCAGGTGTCGGTCCAGGACTTCATCGCCACCGTCGGTTACGGCATGGGCATGGACACCGAGGAGGTGATCTACTCGCCCTCCGGCCGCCCGTTCACCGTGGGCGACAGCGGCAAGCCCGCCACCGAGATCTTCGCCTGATCCAATCCCGCGGTTCCGACCGCTGGACGCCATCGCGAAAATCAACACCAGCTCCAACATCTCAACCAGGAGGGGTCGACCGCAAGGTCGGCCCCTTTTGCGTTTGTTCGTTTCGGTTCAAAACCTGGCTGAGATGTATCCGAGCCTCACCGGCCCGGAAAATCAGCCGCCGGATAGCCCGGACCTGGCGCGGAAACATATTCGTTCCCTGGCCCGCCTGCGCGGGTTGAACGTCCTTTGCCGGGGAACCCGGTGGTGTCCTTCGCTCAACCACCGGCTACCACCTGTGATGCCTCCGGCATCAGTCCCGGCTACCTATGCTCTGTCCGCGCCACCACCGCCCACCGCCGGACGATCCTTCCGCGCTCCATGGGCAGGGCAGACAGGAATGTCTACCTCACTCTGCCTGCCGGCGATTGGCTGACCCCTGACCCCTGACCCCCGCCCACCGCCCACCGCCCACTGCCCACTGCCCACTGCCCACTGACTCCCCCTCTTGACCCGAACCCGCTCCCCGTTTATCGAAACGTCCCGTTTCACTTCGCCATGGCCGCCATTCAACAACAGCGCACCCTTGCCGCCTCCGCCAGCCTCGCCGGCACTTCCCTGCACACCGGCCAATCGGTCACCCTGACCATGAAACCCGCGCCGGTGGATCATGGCATCAAGTTTCGCCGCACCGACCTCGACGACCAGCCGTTCATCCCCGCCCGGGTCGACCGCGTGCAGATGGTTGAGCGCGCCACCACCCTTGCCGAGGGCAGCGTCAAGGTCCACACCGTCGAGCACGTCATCTCGGCACTGGTCGGCATGGGGGTCGACAACGCCCTGATTGAGATGGACGCCAACGAGCCGCCGATCGGCGACGGCTCCGCCCTGCCCTACGTGCAGTGCATCCACAAGGCCGGCATCGTCGAGCAGGACGCCCTGCGCGAGGTGTTTGAAATCCGCGAGCCCATCCACCTTGAGACCAGAACCGGGTCCATCCTCACCGTGGTGCCTGACAAGAGCTTCCGGATCTCCTGCACCCAGGTGGGCAACGACGGCCGCTTCACCCAGTTCAACTCGTTCGAGATCACCCCGGAGACCTACCAGAAGGAAATCGCCCCGGCACGCACTTTCGTGTTCTACGAGGATGTCGAGCCCCTGCTCAGCAAGGGCCTCATCAAGGGCGGCTCGCTTGAGAACGCCATCGTCATCCGCGGTGATTCCGTCATGAGCAAGGAGCCGATGCGTTTCGAGGACGAGTTCGTGCGCCACAAAATCCTCGACATTATCGGTGACCTCGCCCTCAGCGGCAAGCGCCTCATGGGCCATGTCATCGCCGTCAAGCCCGGCCACGGCCCCAACACCGAGTTCGCCCGCCGCCTGGTGCAGGAATACCAGAGCCTGCGCGCCATGGTGCCGCCAATGGAAATTCCCACCGGAGAGGCCGTGCTCGACATCAACGAGGTCATGCGCCTGCTGCCCCACCGCTACCCCTTTCTCATGGTCGACCGAATCGTCGGCTTCGAAGGCGAGAACAAGTGCACGGGGGTCAAAAGCGTCACCATCAACGAGCCCTACTTCCAGGGCCACTTCCCGGGCCACCCGATCATGCCCGGCGTGCTCCAGCTTGAGGCCATGGCCCAGGTCGCCAGCATCATGGTGCTGCGCCGCCCTGAGTTTCAAGGCATGATCGGCTACTTCATGAGTGCCGACAACGTCAAGTTCCGCCGCCCCGTGATGCCGGGTGACATGCTCTTCATCGAGGGTGAACTGATCAAGACCCGCAGCAGCATCGCCGTCGCCCGCGGTCGATGCGTGGTCAACAATGAAACCGTCTCCGAGGCCGACCTGAAGTTCAGTCTGGTGCCGCGCTGACCCCGGCCCGAGCCACCATCCCGGTCCGCCTCACCGCCATGAACCCGTCCACCAGCATCCATCCCACTGCCGTGGTCCATCCCTCGGTCCAGCTCGGCGAAGGCGTCGAGATCGGGCCCTACTGCGTGATCCACGAGGGCGTGGTGCTGGGCGACCGCTGCTGGCTGCAGAACCACGTCACCCTCTGCGGTCCCAGCCGGATCGGTGCCGACAACCGCTTCCACGCCTTTGCTTCGGTGGGGCAGCGCAGCCAGGACCTCAAGTATCAGGGCGAGCCCACCCACCTTGAGGTGGGCGACCGCAACACCTTCCGCGAATTCGTCACTGTCAATCGCGGCACCGCCCCCGGTTCCACCACCCGCATTGGCAGCCACGGCCACTTCCTGGCCTACAGTCACATCGCCCACGACTGCGCCGTCGGCGACCACGTCATCTTCTCCAACAACGGCACCCTCGCCGGCCACGTCGAGGTCGGCGATCACGTCGTCATCGGCGGCCTCACCGCCATCCATCAGTTCTGCCGGATCGGTGCCCATGCCATCACCGGCGGCTGCTCCAAGATTGTTCAGGACGTGCCGCCCTACATGATCGCCGACGGCAATCCGGCCGTGGTCCGCGGCGTCAACCAGGTTGGTCTCCAGCGCCGCGGGTTCGACGACGAATCCGTGCGTCGCCTGCGCGAGGCCCACCGTCTGATCTGGCGCGGCGGCAAGAACACCAGTCAGGCGCTTGAGGAACTCCGTGCATGGCCCGATCCCGACCAGGCCCTTGACCTCCTCATCAACTTCATCTCCACCACCCAGCGCGGCATCGTGCGCTGACCGGCTCGGCCGTTGGTCCCGTCGCCGCCAATCCCACCACCCTCCACCCGGGTCCGCCTGGGTCCGGCCCCGGGCAGTCTCCATCTTCCGCGGCCTGTTCCACAAAAAGAAGACCAAGGGCCGCTCCTGGCACCGGGGGCGTTCGTCCGGGGCTCGAAAGCCCGGGAGCCAACGGCTTCTCGCTGCCGTTGCCAGCGCGAAGCACCCCGCGGAATTGCCACCCCGCGGGTAGACCCCGCGGGCAGACCCCGCGAGCAGACCCCGCGGGCAGACCCCGCGGGCAGACCCCGCGGGGTAGGGCGAGGCGTCCCTGCCGAGCCGCGCAGGCCAAACGACCTCCTTTCGCCCTTACGTCCCGCACACCAAACCGCCCGCGTTTTGCCCGCGAAGAGCCAAAGCCCCCCACCAACCCCTCACCTTTCCGTAGGCGGGATAGCGGTGCGACGGTTGGGCAGGCGCGGTCAGTGTGGAGTAGACATTCTTGTCTGCTCGCGACACCCCCCGACGGCGTGCCCACGGCCTCGCCCCTTGGAGGATCGAGTGGCTTCCCCCGCG
>SKLO01000207.1 GCA_007123195.1 Verrucomicrobiales bacterium
GCCGGATCAGGTCATTTCCAAGCCCGACATGGTGCCGGTCTGGCCGGCGAAGCGGTCGGTGTCGATGCCGAGGCGCTGGAGCAGGCTGACGAAGAGTTTGGGCAGGGGGTAGTTGCGGTCGCGGTCGAAGGCGAGGTGCTGGCCGTGGCGGAAGCCGCCGCCGGCGAGCAGCATGGGCAGGTTGCGGGTGTCGTGGCTGTTGCCGTTGCCGAGGTTGCTGCCGTGGAGCACGGCGGTGTGGTCGAGCAGGGTGGCGCCGCCTTCGCCGGCGTCGGTGAGTCCCTGGAGGAAGCGGGCCAGTTCGCGGAACTGGGCCAGCTCGAGGTTCTTGAGTTCCTGGAGCTTGTCCTGGCGGCCGACGTGGTGGGACAGGTTGTGGCTCTCGGTGCTGACGCCGGGGATGTGCTCGGAGAATCCGTCGAGCCGGATCATGAGGGTGATCAGGCGGGTGGAATCGGTGGCCAGGGCGAGCCGGACCAGGTCATACATGGAGGAGAGTTTCTCGAGCAGGTATTCGCCGTCGGTGGGGGCGGGTTCATCGACCTTGGGGCGGGGTTGGTGTTCCCATTCCTCGGCGGTGAGCAGGCGTTGTTCGACCTCGCGCACGGAGGTGAAGTATTGGTCGAGGCGTTCGCGGTCGGCGGCGCCGACCTCGCGCTGGAGGGCTTTGGCGCGCTCGGCGACGGTGTCCATGATGCTGCGGCCGAGGCGGAGTTGGTGCAGCTGGCGCTCGGTTTCGGCGGGGTCGCCGCCGACGAACAGGGCCTGGAACAGGGCGGCGGGGCTGTTTTCGGCCGGCAGCATGACGCCGCTGTTGGTGAACGAGAGCGACTGGTTGCCGCTGCGGGCGACCGACAGGGGCAGCGAGGGCACGCGGGTGTGGTTGCCGATGCGTTCGGCGGCGAATTGGTCGAGCGAGATGGTGTTGCGGAACGAGGCCGAGCCCGGGTGGGGGGCGGCGGTGAGGTAGGAGACCTCGGCGGAGTGGCCGCCGGTGACGTCCGGGTGCGAGCTGCCGGAGATGACGGTGAATTGGTCGCGCCAGGGGGCGATGGTTTCCAAATAGGGCGACAGCTGGTAGTCGCGGCCGCTTTGTTCCGGGAAGAAGTGGTCCGCCAGCAGGCCGAGGTTGGTATTGATGGCCACCAGCCGGCGCGGTGCCTGGTCGGGGCCGGGACCGGAGGCGCGGGCGGGGGTCATGGCATCGAGCCATGGCAGGGCGAGGGCGACGCCGGTGCCGCGGAGAAAGGTGCGGCGGTCGAGGGTGCGGGTGGTGAGGTGCATGGGTCAGTGTTGGATGGCGGGTTGGAACAGGGGGCTGAGGACGAGTTGTTCGATGAGGCTGCGGATGCCGAAGTGGTCGGGTTCGGTGGCGTCGACGATGGCCTCGATGGCGGCGCGGTCGGCGAAGCGGTGGCCGGTGCCGGTGGCGTAGATGGCGAGCTGGCGGGCGAGGTTGCGTGCCAGCGGGCGTTGTTCGGCGGCGAGCAAGCGCAGCAGTTCGTCGATGTCGTCGAAGTGTCTGCCGTCGGCCAGCACGCCGGTGGGATCGATTTCGCCGGCGAGCCGGACCCGGGCGGTGGCGCCCCTGTGGGTGAGGATTTCGACATGGGGTTCAAGTTGCCGTTCGTCGCCGCGGCCGACCATGGAGGGGCGGCCGCTGGCGCGGTAGAGATCGCGCCAGCCGCCGATGACGTCGAAGCGTTCCAGCGCCAGGCCGGGCGGGTCCATGATGGCGTGGCAACCGGCGCAGGCGGGCGCGGCGCGGTGCATTTCAATGAGTTCGCGGATGGTGGTGGCGCCGCTGGCATCGGGCTCGACGATGGGGATGTCGGGCGGGGGATCGGGCACGTGGATGCCGAGGATGCGCTCGGTGACCCAGATGCCGCGCAGGATGGGCGAGGTGGAGGTGCCGTCGGCGGTGACCTTGAGCACGGAGGCCTGGGTCAGCAGGCCGCCGCGGGCCACGTTGTCGGGCACCGGCACCGGGCGCAGTTCGGCGCCGTCGACGCCGCGGATGCCATACAGTTCGGCCAGCCGCTGGTTGATGACGACGAAGTCGGAGGCGACCAGATGGTCGACGCCGCGGTTTTCATCGATGAGGCGGCGGAAGTAGGCGCGGGTTTCGGCCAGCATCGAGTCGCGCAACCAGGGGTCGAACTCGGGATACAACTGCGGGTCGGGGGTGGTGAAATCGATCTCGCGCAGTTGCAGCCAGTGATCGAGGAAGTGTTCGACGAAGCGTTCCGACCTGGGGTCGGCGAGCAGGCGGCCGGTTTGTTCCAGCAGCACGTCGGGCTGGTTGAGGGCGCCCCGGGCGGCCAGGTCGAGCAGTTCGGCGTCGGGCATGGAGCCCCAGAGAAAGTAGGACAAGCGGGCGGCGAGGGCGTGGTCCGGGTGCTGCGCTTCATGGAGGTTGAGGAACAGGAAATCGGGCGAGCAGAGCAGCGCCTGGTAACCGGCGGTCAAGGCTTCGGCGAAGGGTTGGTCCTGGTCGAGCAGGCTGTCGACGAGGTCGACGTAGGGGGCGACTTCGGCGGCGGTGGTGGGTCGGCGGAAGGCGGCGGTGGCGAAGTCGTGCAGCAGGGCGGCGGCCGATTCCAGCCGGGTGGCGCGGTCGGCGGGGGCGTGATCGCCTTGACCGTTGGTGATGGCGTTGGTGATGGTGTTGGCGTCGGCGTCGGCGGAGGGTGGACCGAACAGACGGCGGTGGCTGGCGGGCGGCCATTGTTCGACCAGCGGTCCCTCGAACTCGAACCAGTCGACCGCCACGGCCGGTCCTTCGTAGGCGAACACGCCGTCGCTGCCGGGCCAGTTGGCCGGGCCGTTGGCCGGCAGGGAGGGGAAGTGCAGCGAGAGGGTCTCGCCCGGTTCCAGCCAGACGGTCAATTCGTGCTCGGTCGGTTTCATCGAGGGGGCGTCGAAGAACCCGAGCACCTGGCCTTCGAGCGACACGCGGATGACGTGCACGGC
>SKLO01000016.1 GCA_007123195.1 Verrucomicrobiales bacterium
CCTCTGGAAATATGGGAACATCCGATTCAACCTACGGTCGCTGCGTCCGCGAGGCCGTGGTGGAGCGAGGCGCGAGGGGGCGGCGGCATTGTCAAATCTCTGCCAACGTGCGGCAGCCCGGTAGGTTGAATTGGCGCAATTCGACCTCCTGCGCGTGCTGCGGTCGCGCCGGTGCCGTAACCACGCTGAGGCTCCATTCGCAGCCGGCAAAGGGATCGCGAATGAAGCAGGCGCATGGCCCTCGTCACGTCACGCCAACCCGAGGCCACCGGTCGAATCACCGAAGCCTTCGGTCTCGACCCCCGCGCCCTGAAGCAGGCTGGTGTAGAGATTGCACAGCGGCGTGCGCTCAGGAGATGCCACGTGACGACCGGGGCGCACGGAGCCGTTTCCGCGTCCGGCCAGCACCAGCGGCAGGTCGTCGTAGCTGTGACGGTTGCCGTCGTTGAGGCTGGAGCCGAACATCACCATCGAGTGGTCGAGTAGCGTGCCGTCTCCTTCGGGGATGGCCTTCATGCGCTCGATCATGTAGGCGAACTGCTCGGCGTGCCAGCGGTTGATGCGCTCATACTTGCCGAGTTGCTCGTCGTGGTTCTCATGGTGCGAGATCGAGTGGTGATTGCCGTCGACCCCGTCGAGGAACGCGAAGTTCTTCTGGCTGACATCGTTGCCGAACATGAAGGTCGACACCCGGGTGGTGTCGCTCCAGAACGCCAGCACCATCAGGTCCATCATGATGCGCACGTGCTCGCCATGGTCGAAGCGCAGCTGGTTGCCGGGATCGGCCTGGCCGCTCATCATGGCCTCGATGCGTTGCTCGATGCGGTTGACCTCCTGCTCGACCGAGGGATCGAGGTTCTCACCGGTGGACACGCGCTGCAGGTCGTGCTCGATGCGGCGCTCGACCGAGCGCACGGACTCCAGATACTCGTCGAGCTTGCGCTGGTCGTCGGAGCTGATGCGGCCGCGCAGGGACTTGGCGTCGTCAAGCACCAGGTCGATCACGCTGCGGCGGTCGTTGAGCGAGTCGTGGTCCTCGGTCTTGCTGCGGAACATGCGGTCAAACGCCAGCCGCGGGTTGATCTCGCACGGCAGCGGGGTGTTGGCGTTGCGCCAGGAAATGTGGGAGCCGTAGAGCCGGGTGAAATTGACCACCAGATCGACGCCGTTGCGCACCGGTTCGGTGCCCAGTTCCAGCGATGGCAGCTTGGTCAGGTGGCCGAGCTTGCGGGCGTAATACTGGTCGATCGACGCTCCGCCGACATCGACGTTGTGGCCGGTGGTGCGGAACACTTTGCCGCCGGTCAGCCAGTTGGCGCTCTTGGCGTAGTGGCCGTCGCCGCCGGAGGCGTTGGCGTGGTAGAGCTGGCTGAGCACCGTCAGGTCGCCGCGGTGCTCTTCGAGCGGCTTGAGGATCGGCGAGAACCGGAAATCCCGTCCCTCACCCTCGGGTTTCCAGTGACCGGGTCGCACCCCGTTGGGGAAAAACAGGAACCCCATCCGGGTCGGATGCGCGGCGGCGGCCGCGGCCAACGCTCGTTTCGGCTGCAGGGCCTCGAGGAACGGCAGTGCCACGGTGGCGCCAAGGCCTCGCAACACGGCGCGACGGGGAAGTGAGTGGCTCAGGATCGATGGCATGGCTGAATGAGGTGATGGAGGGCGTTTCAGGGTGCTGGATGGCGTGGTGAAAAGGTCGGAAGTCCCGACGCTCGCGGCGGTCTGGACTTGTCTTGGTTCGGATGGGGAGCGGATTCGATCAGGGTCGGCTCAGCCCGGCGTTGCCCTGCTCAGCCTGCGTCCGGCAGCACCGGATCGAGGCGGCGATGCAGGAACGGGTAGCTGGTGACCAGTTGCTGGAACACCGGCCGGGTGCGGAAGTCGTTGTCCTCAAGGCATTGCATCAGTGCGACAATCGTGGGTTCATCGACCGGTTCGAGCGGACGGTTGAGGGCGTAGGTGAGCAGTTTCTCAACCACGGTTCGCCCAAAACGGGAACGTTCCTCAAGCAGCATTTGTTTCAATTCGGCCGGCCCGGAGAAGGCGCGCCCGTCGGGAAGTTCGGCCGACGGATCGATCGCATGACCGCGCTCCTCCTCTCGCCAGCCGCCGATGGCGTCGAAGTTCTCAAGCGCCAGGCCCCAGGGATCGAGCCGGGCGTGGCAGTTGAAACAGGCCGGGCGGTCGCGGTGCCTGGCCAGCCGTTCGCGCAGCGATTGATCGCCGAACTGGCGGTCGTCGAACGGCAGTTCACCGGCGTCGGGCGGCGGCGGCGGCGGCGGGGTGCCGAGGATTTCCTCCAGCACCCACTTGCCGCGCAGCACCGGACTGGTCCGCAGCGGCAGCGAGGTCACCGACAGCACCGCGCCCATGGTCAGCACGCCGCCGCGGTTGGGATCGTCCAGCTCCACCCGTCGCATGTGGTCGCCCTCGACGCCCTCGATGCCGTAGAAGCCGGCCAGCTCGGCGTTGGCGAAGGTGTAGTTGGCGTTGATCAGGTCGAGCAGGCTGCCGTTCTCGCGCAGCAGGTGGTCGACAAACAGGTAGGCCTCCTGATAGAACGCCTCCTTGAGCTGGTCGTTGAAGGCCCCGAACCGGCGGCGGTCCGGGTCGACGTGGGTTTGCACCTTGTCAAAATGCAGCCACTGGCCGCCGAAGTAGCGTGCCAGGCGCTCGGAACGGGGATCCGCCAGCATGCGGTCGACCTGGCGGTGGATCTCCTCGTCGCTGGACAGGCGACCTTCGGCAGCGGCCTGCAACAGCTCGTCGTCGGGCATCGACACCCAGAACAGGTAGGACAACCTGGATGCCAGTTCGAAACCGCTGATGCGCCACGGTTGGGCGGCGTCTTCGGGGTCGTGCTCGATGCGCAGCAGGAAATGTGGCGACAACAGGGTGGCGGTGGCGGCCATGCGCATGGCCTCGTCAAACCCGCCCTCGCGATCGAGCACCCGGCGCCCGATCGACACCA
>SKLO01000313.1 GCA_007123195.1 Verrucomicrobiales bacterium
CCGGACAAGCCGTTGCCCACCAGGTGAACGTGGCCGTCCAGCCGCCGCCGGTCGGTGGCGAATGGCTCGGGGGCCGGGGTATCGGTCGCTGGCATGCGGCTATCTGCCACCGCCGCCCGCCGCGGTCAAAGGCCTTCCACCGTCCACCCGAACCGCCTCTCCCGGAATCGCTGCCCTTCGGGCCGCTGGCGAACGGGCAATGCCCTGGGCTGGGGGATGACGGCCGGTCGGGCCTGACGACCATGACTGTCCGCGCGAGGACGGGCCGCTGATCGTCCATGCGCCCGGCCGGGTTCCGTTGGGCCTGACCGCAAGAATCGTCCGTGCCCCCTGGCGCTGGGCGATCCGGGTGCCGGGCCGTGGTTCACCGGTGTGCCGCAAGTCAATTTCTACAGATTATCTGACCCTCTGTTGCAGGTCCGGTTCGTTTCGCCGCCAGCCAGCGTCACTCTGGCCCGCCCTCCGCGCCCCGGCCGCGGCGAACCGGATGGCCACACCGGCGAGGCCTGCTATTGCGGTTAAGATCGGCCGTCACACGCCCGTTGTAGGGGTTGGCGTTGCAGTCCGGTCTGCGCGCCTGTCGCCATGCTGTTCCACCACGCCAGTGAAACCCGTTCATTTCCCAGCCGGCCTGCCCCGGCCCGGCCGAAGCTGTCGGCGAACCAGATCCGACCCTGGTTGCTGACGCTGGCAATCGCGGCGATGGCTCCCTGGGGAAGCCGCGCTGCCGAGTCTCCCGCGCCCGACGTCATCGGCTTCAACCAGCACATCCGGCCGGTGTTGTCGGAGAACTGCTTCCACTGCCACGGCCCCGACGAGGCCACCCGCGAGGCCGGGCTGCGGCTCGATGAGAGGGAACCGGCGCTGGAGGCCGGTGCCTTCGTGCCCGGTGACCCGGCGGCCAGCGAGCTGATCCGCCGCATCACCAGCGACGACAGCCGCGACCTGATGCCGCCACCGGGATCGCATCGCGAGCTCAGCCCCGAGCAGCGCGACCTGCTGGCGCGCTGGATTGAGCAGGGCGCCGTCTACGAGAAGCACTGGGCGTTTGTCGCACCGGAGCGCCCGCAGGTCCCGGCCCCGGCCGCCGGTGACCACGATGCACCAGACGGTGCCGCTGGCGCGCCTCCTGCCGGTCCGGCCGGCTGGCATCAGGGCGCGATCGACCGTTTCCTGTGGCAGGGGATGCAGGCCAACGACCTGCAGCCCTCGCCCCAGGCCGACCGACGCACCCTGATCCGCAGGCTGTCGCTCGACCTCACCGGCCTGCCGCCGGCGCCAGAGCGGGTGCGCGAGTTTGTCGAGGACGACCGCCCCGATGCGTGGCAACGGCTGGTCGACGAGTTGCTCGATTCGCCCCACTTCGGCGAACGCATGGCGCTGGAATGGCTCGACGCCGCCCGCTACGCGGATTCCAACGGCTTCCAGGCCGATGGCGACCGCCAGAACTGGCCGTGGCGCGACTGGGTGGTGCGCGCGTTCAACGACAACATGCCGTTCGACCGCTTCACCATCGAACAACTTGCCGGCGACCTGCTGCCCGACCCCACCCGCGACCAGCTGGTGGCCACCGCGTTCAACCGCAACCACGTCATCAACGGCGAGGGCGGCAACATCGCCGAGGAACAACGGGTGATGTATGTGATCGACCGGGTCCACACCACCGCCACCGTGTGGCTCGGCCTGACCATGGCCTGCGCCCAGTGCCACGACCACAAGTATGACCCGGTGAGCCACGCCGAATACTTCCAGTTTTACGCCTACTTCAACAACATCGCCGAGGACGGCAACGTCAACGTCCGCCGCAACGGCGGCCGCGTCCAGCTGGGCAACCCGGTGGTCGAGGCTCCGGACGACGAACAGGCGAGGGCACTGGCGCGCTTGCGCGAACAGCGCGACCAGCTGGAGTCGAAGATCAATCAGGACGCCGGCCTGGCCGCGGCGGTCGACGGGTTTGTAACTCGCGTGAGGGACGGTGATCCGGCGCTGCTGGAGGAACTGCCACAGGAGGTGCGCGACGCGGTGACCGCCGAGGAACGCGACGACGGCGCGCAGGCACGACTGCGCGAGCATGTGGTCAATTCGGAGGCCGAGGGGGAACCGTGGCGCGAGGTGCAGCAGCAGCTCGCGGAGACGCGCGGCAAGCTCGACTCGCTGGACGCTGAAATCCCCAGGGTGATGATCATGCGCGACCGCGACGATCCGCGTCCGACCCATGTGCTCGATCGCGGCGCCTACGACGCTCCGCTCGAGCAGGTGCATCCGGGAGTGCCTTCGGTGCTGCCGCCGTTGCCTGACGAGGTGCTCAACGGCAACGGCCGCGCCAACAACCGCCTGGCGCTGGCCGAGTGGCTGGTGGCGCCCGAGCAACCGCTGACCGCGCGCGTGGTGATGAACCGGCTCTGGCAGCAATTTTTCGGCGCCGGCCTGGTGCGCACCCCGGAGGACTTCGGCTATCAGGGCGCCCTGCCGACCCACCCGGAACTGCTCGACTGGCTGGCGGTGGAGTTTGTCGAGTCAGGCTGGGACATGAAACACATGATCCGCCTGCTGCTCACCTCCGAGGCTTACCGCCAGTCTTCGCTGGTCAACGAGGACCTGCTGGAGCGCGATCCCGAGAACCTCTGGTGGGCGCGCGCCGAGCGCTTCCGCCTGCCCTCGACCGTGTTGCGCGACCAGGCGCTGGCGTTGGGCGACCTGCTGCTGCCCGAACTCGGCGGCCCGCCGGTGTATCCCTACCAGCCGCCGGGCTTGTGGGAGGATTTCTCGTTCGGCAAGATCCGCTACCCGGCCGGCAGCGGCGAACAGTTGCAGCGCCGCAGCCTCTACACCTTCTGGCGCCGCAGCCTGCGGCCGGCCAATTTCTTCGACACCGCCTCGCGCCAGATCTGCGAGGTCGAACCCTCGCGCACCAACACCCCGCTGCAGGCGCTGGTGATGCTCAACGACGTCAC
>SKLO01000091.1 GCA_007123195.1 Verrucomicrobiales bacterium
GAATCACCGCCCTGGTCCGGAATCCCGCCCGATACGCCCCCGTCGGCAGCCCCGCCAGCTCCACCGGGTCCAGCTTCTTGTTCTCCTTCGTGTTCATCGACTTGGATCGCTCGCTCACCCCCACCATCCTACCACCGCCGCACCGGCTGTCAACTATATGCCTGGCATATTTTGCTGGCATATTTTGCCGTCCATATCACTGGCCAGTTCGCCCATATCGCCGGGCCGTTCGTCATTGGGGCACGCAGCCAAGAGCACCGCCATCGCAATGGTGGCAAGCTCAAGACATCGTTCAGCGCCCGACCGCGGCCGGTGCCTCGGAGGGCTCCGCCTCGTCGACCGACGGTTCGGTCGGGACTGCGTAGGGCTGGGCCTTGACGAATTCGGCGAGTGCCTGCTGCCAGTTCTCCAGCAGCTGGCGGGCGCGGGCGCTGCCGGTGCGTTCAAGGTGCTGCTCGACCAGCGAGCGCAGGTGGGTCTGGTCCTCGGGATCGACCACCGGCACACCCTCGATCATCTCGGGGTTGCGCAACAGTTCGAAGCGCTTGTCGGGATCGTAGATGTAAGCCGTGCCGCCGCTCATGCCGGCACCGAAGTTCTTGCCGATGCCGCCGAGGATGACGACGATGCCGCCGGTCATGTATTCGCAGCCGTGGTCGCCCACGCCCTCGACCACCGCGACGGCGCCCGAGTTGCGCACCGCGAAGCGCTCGCCGGCGCAGCCGGCGGCGAACAGGCGGCCGCCGGTGGCACCGTAGAGCACGGTGTTGCCGATGATCGAGTTCTCCCAGCTGTTGAACCTGGCCTCGGGCCGCGGCTTGATGATGATGTCGCCGCCGCACATGCCCTTGCCGACGTAGTCGTTGGCTTCGCCGGTGAGCACCATGCGCACCCCGCTGACGAGGAACGTGCCGAAGCTCTGGCCGGCGCTGCCGTCGAAGTTCAGCGTGATGGTTCCGTCAGGCAGGGCGTGGTTGCCGTGGTGATAGGCGATCTCGCCCGAGAGCTTGGTGCCGACGTTGCGGTTGGTATTGCGGACCTTGAGGTCGAGCGTGACCGGGCGCTTGTCGGTGATGGCAATGTGGGCCTCCTGCAGGATCTTGTCGTCCAGCGGGTGGGCGTGGACGCCGTCGTTGCGGTTGATCCGGCAGATGCGCGGCAGTTCCTCGCCCTTCTCGGCGGCGACATCGCGCAGCACCGGTGACAGGTCGAGGGTGGATGCCTTGGGATGGTCCGGCAGCTGGCGCACGCGCAGGTGGGCGGTGCGTCCGATCAGCTCGTCGAGGGTGCGGTAACCGAGCATGGCCATCAGGCCGCGGGTTTCGTGGGCCACGGCGTTGAAGAAGTTGACCACATGCTGCGGATCGCCCTTGAACTTGGCGCGCAAATCGGGCCGCTGGGTGGCGACGCCGACCGGGCAGGTGTTGAGGTGGCACTGCCTGACGTAGACACAACCGAGCGCGATCAAAGCGATGGTGCCGAAGTTGAACTCCTCGGCGCCGAGGAGAGCGGCGGTGATGATGTCGCGGCCGTTGCGCAGGCCGCCGTCGGTGCGCAGCGTGACCCGGTCGCGCAGGCCGTTGAGCTGCAGCACCTGCTGGGTTTCGGCCAGGCCGATTTCCCACGGCAGGCCGGCCGACTTGATCGAGCTGAGCGGGGAGGCGCCGGTGCCGCCGTCGTGGCCGGAGATCAGGATGATGTCGGCATGGGCCTTGGCCACGCCGGCGGCGATGGTGCCGACGCCGCTCTCGGCCACCAGCTTGACGCACACGCGCGCCCGCGGGTTGACCTCCTTGAGGTCGTGGATCAGCTGGGCCAGGTCCTCGATGGAGTAGATGTCGTGATGCGGCGGCGGGCTGATGAGGGTGACGCCGGGCACGGTGTGGCGCAGGCGGGCGATGAGGCCGTCGACCTTGTGGCCGGGCAGCTGGCCGCCCTCGCCGGGCTTGGCGCCCTGGGCCATCTTGATCTCCAGCTCGACCGCGTTGGCGAGATACTCGGCCGACACGCCGAAGCGGCCGGACGCGACCTGCTTGATCGCGCTGTTACCCCAATCGCCGTTCTCGTAGGGCTTGAAGCGTCGCGGATCCTCGCCGCCCTCGCCGGAGTTGGACTTGCCATGGATCCGGTTCATGGCGATCGCCAGCGCCTCATGAGCCTCGGGGCTGAGCGCGCCGAGCGACATGCCGGCGGTGGTGAAGCGCACGCGGATGTCCTCGATCGGCTCGACCTCGCTGAGGTCGATGGGGCCGTGGCTGCCGGGAACCAGGTCGAGCAGGTCCTTGATGGCGACCGGATTGTTCTCCAGCTGGGTCCTGACGTATTCCTCGTACTTGTCCTCCTCGCCGCTGCGCACGAAGGCGTGGAAGCTCTTGATCACCGGACCGGAGATCGAGTGGCGCTCGCCGGAGCGGCGCCAGCGGTTGTAGCCGGGGTCGTCGAGCTTGAGCCCGCCCTCGTCCGGCACCGGCACGGCGAAGCCGGCGTCGTGACGGGCGATCGATTCCCTGGCAATGTGGTCAAAGCCGATGCCATCGAGCACGCTGCGGGTGCCGGTGAAGCATTTTTCGACCAGCTGCCTGGACAGGCCCACGGCCTCGAAGATCTGGGCGCCGCTGTAGCTGTTGAGCACCGAGATGCCCATCTTCGACATGATCTTGAGCACGCCCTTCTCCAGCGCCTTGCGGTAGTTGTTGAGCGCGGTCTTGTAGTCGATGCCCTCGAGCTTGGGCTTGCGCGCGGCCTTGTCGGCCTCCAACGCCTCATGGATGGATTCAAACGCCAGATACGGGCAGATGGCGCTGGCGCCGTAGCCGAACAGGCAGGCCATCTGGTGGCAGTCGCGGGCCTCGCCGCTGTCCACCACCAGGCTCAGACGCATGCGCAGGTGCAGCCGGTTGAGGTGGTGGTGCACGGTGCCGGTGGCCAGCAGGGCCGGGATCGGCACGCGGTCGTGGGCGGTGGCGCGGTCGGACAGGATCAAAATGCGCACCCCGTCGGCGACCGCCGCCTCGGCTTCTTCGCACAGCCGGTCGATCGCCCCGGCCAGGCGCTCCGGCCCGCCGGCGCGGTTCCAGGTCATGTCCAGCACCCGGTGCGGGAACTGCTCCAGCCCGCGCAGCTGTTCCAGCTCATTTTCGAACAGGAACGGCACCTGCACGTGGGCGACTTCGGCGTGCTCGGGGGTTTCCGCCAGCAGATTGCGCTGCCAGCCCAGCGAGATGCCGAGGTCCATCACCGCGCGCTCGCGGATGGGATCGATCGGCGGGTTGGTCACCTGGGCGAACAACTGCTTGAAGTAGGTGTAAAGCAGGCGCGGCTGGTGCGAGAGCACCGCCAGCGGGGTGTCGTCGCCCATCGAGTAGATCGCCTCGTTGCCGGTCTGGATCATCGGCACGATGGCCATGTCGATCTCCTCCTTGTTGTAGCCGAAAGCCACCTGCTTCTGTGACAGACTGAGGATGTCCAGCTCCGTCGGGGCCGCGGCCGGCTCGGCGGCGGTCAGTTCCACCCGGTGCTCGCGCAGCCAGTCGCCGTAAGGATGCATGGCGGCCAGCCCGGCCTTGATCTCCTTGTCGTAGCGCACCTCGCCCTTGATGGTGTCGATCACGACCATCTCGCCGGGCGCCAGGCGTCCCTTGCGGATCACGGTGGCGTCGTCGATCTTGACCACGCCCACCTCGGACCCGAGCGTGAACAGGCCGTCCTCGGTCAGCTTGAAGCGCGACGGCCGCAGACCGTTGCGGTCGAGCGAGGCGGCCACGCTGAGGCCGTCGGTGAACACCAGCGCGGCGGGACCGTCCCACGGCTCGGAGAAGCCCGAGTAGTATTCGTAGTAGGCCTTTTCCCCGGCGGTGGTGGTGGGGTCGATGCCGTAGGCGGGCGGCACCAGCATCGAGATGGCGTGCGGCAACGAGCGGCCGGACAGCACCAGCAGCTCGAGCGCGTTGTCGAGGCTGGCGGAGTCGGAGCCCTGGGGATCGATCAGGTTCTTCAACAGGCTGACGTCGCTGCCCCAGACCTCGCTCTCGAAGTCGGACTCGCGGCTGGCCATCCAGTTGCGGTTGCCCTTGAGGGTGTTGATCTCGCCGTTGTGCGCCAGCATGCGGAACGGCTGGGCCAGCGCCCACGAGGGGAAGGTGTTGGTCGAAAATCGCTGGTGGTAGAGCGCGATGGCGGTCTCGTAGCGCTCGTCGTGCAGATCCTTGAAGAATTTTTCCAGTGCGGTGGCCACGACCATTGCCTTGTAGGAGATGGTGCGGTGGCTGAGGGAGGGGATGTAAAACTTCGGCAGGTCCTCGCGGCGCATCTTGAGTTCCATCTCCCGGCGGGCGAGGAACAGCATGCGCTCGAACTGGTCGTCATCGAGCCCTTCGGGCCGGCCGAGCAGCAGGTGGCAGATCAGCGGCATGGTGCGGCGCGCCTTCTCCCCCAGCTCCAGCTTGTTGACCGGCACCTCGCGCCAGCCGAACACGCGCACGCCACGATTGCGCAGCACGCCCTCGGCCACGAGCTTGACCTTGATCTGGTCCATCTCCTTACGCGGCAGGAAAAACACGCCGACCCCGAGATCGGTGGGCTGCGCCAGCCGCGCGCCCATGGCCTCGGCCTCGGGCACCAGCAGCTTGTGCGGCACCTGGGTGGTGACGCCGGCACCGTCACCGGTCTTTTGATCGGCATCGACCGCGCCGCGGTGGACGACGTTACAGACCGAGGTCAGGGCCGCGCGCAGCACCTTGTGCGAACGCTCGCCATGAATGTTGGCGATGAAACCCACGCCACAGGAGTCGCGCTCGTGGTCAAGACTGTGCAAACCTCCGTGGTTGGAAACTGGGCTGGAGTAGAAACGATGGCTCATAACGGCAAGGGGGCCAGTGAATCATGATCAAAGACCCGGAATCAGGACAATCCCCCGGAGGCGGCGCACCCTCATGGAGGGTCGAAGCACGTGTCCGGCGGAGACAGGCACCGGCCAATACGTGTCGCATCGAGCCGGGGGCTAATTTTAACCGGAGCGGGCACCGGCGCAAATAGGGAAAACGAAGTGCCGACGGTCCACCGGTGCAGATGCACCAACCGCAATCGGTTCGGTGTCCATTTACTATTAAACCATGCAAAAACAATCATAATCTCCCCTGCCCGCTCATTCGATCGTGAGGGGGTAATAAAGGGAAGAGCAGGAATCGGACCAGCAGCGCGAGGCCGGGGACATGACAGCAGCAGCAGATCGAGGCCGCTGGCTGTAAACCTGCGGAAATTCGCCCTCCTGTGCGTGCTGCGAGCAGGCCGGTGCCGGGACCGCGCGGCAGGTTCCATTCGCAAGGGCCCACCGGAACCGTGAAGGAAGGGGTGCAGATCACGATCGACCCGGACCCCGGTCGAATTGAAACCAATTCAACCTACGGTCGCTGCGCCCGCGAGGCCGGGGTGAGGCGGGGCGGCAGGGGGCTGCGCACAGCCTGGGTCAACTCTCGTTGCCGCTGTCCTCGGCGGGTTCGGCCTGTTCAGCAGGAGTGTCGACTGCGGCCGGGGCGGCGTCGGCGGGGGCCTGGAGGTCGTCTGCGGTGGGGTCTGGCACTTCGGTGGGAACCGGCTCGGAGTCCTCGCTGTCGGTGGCGTGCGGTTCGGCTTGATCACCGGCTTCGGCCGTCGTGCCGTCGGCTGCGGGGGCCTCAGGCTCGGCCATCGGCTGGTCAGCGGGCGATCCTTCCCCGGGCGTGGCTGCGGCGGCGGGTTCATCGGCCGGCGGGTCATCCGTCCCGGAATCCGGCGGCGGCGCTTCGGCGCTTTCCCGGTCCGGTCCGGCAGGCGGGCGAATCCCGCTGGGAGTGGCCGGCGATGTGCGTGGATCGAATGGTGCCGGTCGGCGGTCCAGATCGCGGGCGACGACCAACCGGAAGCCGATGGTGGCATCGCGCGTGTCCGGTGCCACGGGCAGTCTGGTGGAGGACAGCAGTTCGTCCTGCTCGAAGCTGCGCCAGCTGCCGCCCCGGACCACGCCGAAGACGCTGAGCTGGGCATCGTCGCCGCCATAGTCATCCGCCAGCCACTCGGCGACGTTGCCGGCCAGATCCTTGATGCCCAGGGTGTTGGGTGCGAACGACCCGACCGGTGCGAGCTTCTGGAAGCCGTCGTGGTAATCCGGGATCACGTCCTGCAGTTGGTCGGCCTCGAGCGCGCTGGCGTCGGCGAAGTTGCCGGCCCCGGCGGGCGGCGGCCAAAGAAATCCCCATGGATACACCCCCCGGATACGGCCGCTGCGCGAGGCCGGGTCGAAGCCTCGTTCGAGCGGCAGTCCGGCCATGCGGCTCCACTCGGGATCGGTTGGCAGCCGGTATTCCATATCGTCGCTGATCAGACCATCGGCGCGTTCGACCTGGGTCAGCCACTCGGCGAACGCCTGGGCATCGGCGCGGTTGACCCGGGTCACGGGCAGATCCTCGTGATCAGCCTGATCGGGTGGCGGCGGCACGTCGGCCCCGGTTTGATCCGTGTAGGGCAGGTAATCGCCGCGCCGCACCGGGTGGACCGCCACCAGCAGGTCACCCACCGGCACGAAATTCATGCCGAGGCTGTTGGTCCATTCCCGGCCGAACACTGCGGCGCGGCGCTCCTCCAGGTCGACGCTGAAGCGCAGCAATTCCTCGGCTTCCACCTCCCCTTCGAGCAGGATGCTGGCGTATCCCTCGGACCTCACCTCGTAGCGGGCCGGTCCGGTCTTGACCCGGGGAATGGTCAACGGCGTGCGGCCGACCAACTCCTGATCGATCCACACCTGCGCCCCCTGCGGCATGGTCTCGATGTGGACCGTGCCATACTCACGCCTCTCGACCACCAGGCGGAACGCGAACTGCTCCCGGGTATCGGTTTCCATCGGGTCCAGGGCGGCTACGGGGGTCAGGTCGTCCACCGAACCGATGCGATCGTCCTCGACCTCGGGCAGTTTGAGGGTTTCCACCCGGTAGGCCTGTTCGGGGCTGAGGTAGCCGGCGGTGCGCTCGCGCTCGTAGAGCCAGGCGCGGAAGGCGTCGATGTCCTGGATGGGTGCCAGCACGACGTAGACCGGGTCCGGCCGGCCCTCGGCGTGGAGCGGGATGATCTGGCCCTCGAACGGGCGTTTTTCGGCGTCGACGAATTCGTGGAAGGAATCGACATCGGTCGGGTAAACCGCGCTATGGCCTCCCCGGCGCGGGGCGAATTCCATGCCGATGCTGTTGCGCCAGATCTCGCCTTCCTGCGGCTGCAGCCACCGCTCCAGTTCGACTTCCAGGATTGACGGGTTGTCCGCCGCGGCGGTGTGGCTGCGATTGACCGTGCGATGGCCCTGCAGCCGCAGCTGGTAGTCGAGGGGCTGATCAACCGGCGGATCCAATTCGAGCGGGGTGGTACCGAGCAATTCACTGCCTCGGTAGACCTCGGCGCCCTGGGGTTCGCTTTGGATCGTCAGCAGCGGCCGGGCCGGCTGGCTGACGACCGGCCGCGTGGTCACCGGTCCGGCGCCGTTGCCGGTCATGCCGAGTGACTGCCCCTGGCGCCACTGGCTGACGCCCCAGCCTCCGGCCAACGCGAGGATCAGGATGGTGACGAATCTGAACACGGCGGCCAAGGCTCCGGCCGGGCGCGGTGCCACCGGTTCCGGCGCCAATCCCTGGCAGGCGGCGAGGGCCTCGGCCATATCCCGGCCGCTGGCGTAGCGGTCGGCCGGATTGGGGGCGCAGGCCTTGCAGATCACAGCGTTGAGCATGCGCCACTGACGCGCCTCTCCCACCGAGTGGACATGGGAGGGCACGTCGGGAAAGTCGAGCCGGTCCTTGCCGGTGGCGGCTTCGTAGAGCACCATGCCGAGGCTGTATAGATCGGCCGAGGCACTGCCGGGGCCTTCCGGCGGCACGAACCCCTCGGTGCCGACAAAGCTGCGCTGACCCGACAGCGCCACCAGCCCCATGTCCGCCAGCCTGGGCTCGCCGTGGACGAAGATGACATTGGACGGCTTGACGTCGCGGTGGATCAGGTCGTTCTCGTGCAGGTGATGGAGGGCGTCGGCGAGGCGGCTGCCGTAGAGGATGCACTGATGCAGCGGCAAGCGCCCCCCTTTGGTGGTGGCGCTGAAGCTGCGGGGCCGGTAGCTCTCTGGCTGGATCTCGCGGCCGAACTCAACGTCGTCGCCGATCTCCATGATGTAATAGTAGAACCCCTCGTCGTCGTTGCGACCGATCTGCAGGATGTCCACCAGACCGGAATGCCGACGGGAAACCGGTTCGTAGCGCCGAATCCCGGCGAACTCGCGCTCGAACGCCTCTTCGTTGTCGTAGTCGATCCGCCAAACCACCTTCACCGCCCGGTAGGACCCGGTCAGGGTGCGGGCCATCCACACTTCCCCATAGGCGCCCCGACCGATCATGCCGATGATTTCGTGATCGACGATCGTGGGGGCAGGTCGCAGGTTGCTGGGGCGACGAAGACTCAAGGCAGAGGGGGAATCGTTGGTTTCAGCCTGCCATCCTATGGCACAGGCGCCCTTCGTCCAAGTGTTTCCTGAAACCGCGGGCGCTCATTCTCAAGAAACTGCTGGCGACCCGCGTTCGGACGCCTAAGTTTTCAACCACCCGACCGTCGTTCCACCCCGTCGCCCGACGGCGGCAGCGGTCGGGAAGGCAACCCACAACCCCCCACCCCGCCATGCCAAGCCAGCCCGGACACCCATCAGACCCCTGCTCACCCGATCGTCCCGAAATCAAATCCGGGGCTCCGGTCATGGACCAGACCCATGCCGCCCTTGCCCCATCCGCGGATCAGACAGGCATCCGCCGGGAATCAGCCTCGCGCCCCTGGACCGGCCGCCTGCTCACAGTGGTCGCCGGCTTGTCGCTGGCGGCGATCGGCGCGCTGGGGTGGCACCAGGCCGGACAGCCGCTGCAGGCGCAAACCGCCAACAACGGCAACGCTCAGGACCCGGGGACCAGCGAGGAACGGCGCGGCAACCCGTCGTTCTGGCAGGCCGAACTGCGCGGGGGGCACTACATGGTGCGGCTCGACCGGGTCGCCTCGGTGTCGCGCCATGAGTATGTGGTCGACGGGGCGGCCAGGGTCGTGGAGGTGACGGTGGCCACCAATTCATCCGCATTGGCCCGATTCTACTATCTGGAGCCGGTCGGGGCCGGTGGGGCGCTCAGCGTGGCGGGCGCCGCCGCCGAGCGGGCGCGCGATGCCGCGGACGAAGTCAGCCGGCGCACCACCGGCACCGGCGCCTACCAGGTGGTCAAGAACTACCCGGCGTCCACCCATGCCCACACGGTGGAATACGTGATCCCCTCGCTGCTGCAGCTGGACTCACTCTACAACAGCCTGCGCGACGCCATGGAAACCGGCACCGGCCGGGTCTGGGTCGGCACCGGTGGCTGATTCAGCGGCTGGCCCGGTATCCGGATTGGAGGTCCTGCGTTGGCATCATGAACGTCCAGTTGATCGTCGCTTGCGACCAGCGCGGGGTGATCGGCACGCGGGAGGGCGGGCTGCCTTGGGACCTGCCGGTCGACAAGGCCCACTTCCGCCGCCAGTCGGCCGGTCGTTGGATGCTGTTCGGGCGCGCCACCTTCGAGGAGATGCACGGATGGTTCACCAACCAGCGGGCCTTGGTCCTGTCCGGTGCCACCAACTACCAACCGGCCGCGCCGGGCATCCATGTCCGATCAATCAGTGATGCTTTGGCGGTCGCCCGTGAGGCCAATGCCCCCGGCCTGCTGGTGGCGGGCGGCGCGCGCGTGTTTGCCGCCACGCTGCCGCTTGCCGACCAACTGATCGTAACCCATGTCGATGTCGACTGGCAGAGCGAACACCAGGACAGCCCGCTGGCGCGGGGCGACCTGCCACGCTTTCCGAAAATCGATCCCCGTCGCTGGCGTTTGCTACGCCGGGTGGATCATCCGGCGGACGATGATCACCCCTGGCCACTGGCCATTTGCTGGTATCAACGCGGCAGCCACGGACTCTGATTTGGCCTGCTGTCTCCACAGCAGCTTCAAATCCGGCCCGGCCGGGTTGGGCGGGCAGACAGCGGTTGGCGCCCCCCTCGCAAACGACGGCTGAAACCGGAACGCGGTCCTCGTTCATGCCCGCAGCGGCGTGTGGTCCAGGCGCCAGTTGGGATTGATGTCGTGGTCGAGCGGAGACCGCGCGCCCAGCCGGTGGCGGCACCAGGCGGCGTAGCCGATCATGGCGGCATTGTCGGTGGTGAAGCGGGCGGCCGGCAGCAGGCACTCGATGCCGGCCGCCGCCAGTTGGCTGCCGAGGCGGGAGCGCAAGGCCTGGTTGCAGGCGACCCCGCCGCTGACGGCCACCAGTCGGCAGTCGAGCGCGCGCGCCGCCCGCAGGGTCTTGCCGACCAGCACATCGATCACCGCCTGCTGGAACGAGGCGCACAGGTCGGGCAGCACCGGTGCCACCCCGCCCCCGGCGGCCAGTTTGTCCAACAAATAGCGCACCGCGGTCTTCAAACCGCTGAAGCTGAACTCGTGGTGGTCGGCTTTGAGAAAGGCCCGCGGCAGGTCAAAGCGGGCCGGATCGCCGCCGGCGGCCATGGCCTCGATGGCCGGGCCGCCCGGGTATCCGAGCCCCAGCATCGTGGCCACCTTGTCGAATGCCTCGCCGGCGGCGTCGTCGCGGGTGGAGCCGAGCAGGCGGTAGTCACCCACCGCCCGCAACTGCACCAGCATCGTGTGCCCGCCACTGACAATCAGGCCGATGCACGGCTGCGGGCCGGCCCGGTCTGGTCGCCCGATGAAGGGCGACAGCAGGTGGCCCTCCATGTGGTTGATCGCCAGGAACGGGCGGCCGGCGGCCAGGGCCATGGCCTTGGCGGCGCTGCTGCCGATTACCAGTGAGCTGGCAAGGCCCGGGCCGCAGGTGGCGGCGAAGGCATCGAGGTCGGCGGGACGCGCGCCGGCTTGCTCCAGAGTGCGTTCGATCACCGGGCGCAGGTTGCGCAGGTGCTCGCGCGACGCCAGTTCAGGCACGACCCCGCCGAACTCGGCATGCTTGGCGACCTGCGACGAGATGCAGTCGGCCAGCACCGTGCCGTCGCCATC
>SKLO01000412.1 GCA_007123195.1 Verrucomicrobiales bacterium
ATCAGGCGGCCGACGCCCTGACGCAGCTTGAGCACCGCTTCCGGCAGGCTGTAGTCCATGAACGAGTTGCCGCCCTGCTCCTGGATGCGCTCCATGCGCGCGGCCGTCAGCGGGTGATCGGGCACGGCGAAGGGCAGACGGGTGATGATCACGTTGGACAATGCCTGACCGGGCACATCGACCCCGGTCCAGAAGCTGTCGGTGCCCAGCAGCACGCCGCGGCCGCCGCGACGGAAGGTGTCCACCATGCGGGCGCGCGACAGGCTTCGCCCCTGCACCAACAGGTCCCAGCCCTCGGCCGCGCACAGCGCCTCGAGCCGGGCCGCCATGCGGCCGAGCAGCTGGTAACTGGTGAAGAGCACAAACGCCCGCCCGGCCGATTCCAGCAGGAAATGCTCGATCCACTTGGCCAGCGCGTCCTCGTAGCCGTTGGCATTGGGCTCGGGCATCGACCGCACCAGATGCACGCTCATCTGCCGCTCGTAGTCGAACGGACTGCCGATGCAGGCGGTGGTCGTGCGCGCGCGGTCGGTGCCGAGCCGGCCGCTGGCGTAGCTGAGCTTGTCGTCGCCGGTCGACAAGGTGGCGCTGGTGAGGATGCTGGCGCGGCCCGGTGCCAGAAGGGTCTCGCGAAAGAATGGCGCCACATCGACGGGCGCCGAACGCAGGGTCAGTGCCGCCGTCGCGCCGCCCTGGAACTCGTGGCGTTCGGTCCAATACACGTGGTCCTCGCAGCCCTGTTCCAGAAACAGGTGAACCCCCAGCCTGACCTCGTTGACCCGTCTGGCCAGCTCCTGCAGCTCGGCCTTGGTGACCTCGCCGCTGACCTCCTCGGCCAGGCTTTGGGCCCGTCGCGCCACCGCCAACAGCGGCTCGGCGAGCCGGTCGGTCACCAGTCCCGGTTCCCTGACCCGCCACTCGCGGCCGCGGTCGGAGAACCGGCAGGCGTCGGCCACCTCGCCGTAAAAGCCCTCGATCGTCGACAGTGCGTCCTGCACCGCCTGGATGCCGGGGCCATCGCGCAGCTGGTGGAAAAAACCGCGCTTGGTGCGGGGGTTGAACAACCGGCCCAGCTCGGCCCGCAGGCCGCTCTCGCTGATGTTCAAACCGAGGTGTTGGGCCGCCACGGCCTCGGCGGTGTGGGCCTCGTCGAGGATGACGAAGTCGTTGGGAAACACCAGTCCGCGGTCGCGCCCGCCGACGTCGCCGGCATCGTCGTCGTCGTCCGGACCCAGTCCGGCCGGATTGTCGTCGCGGTTCGCCATCAGGGTGAACAGCAGGGCGTGGTTCAGGATCACCAGTTGCGCGCGCCCCAACCGCTGGCGCGCCTGCTGGTAGTGACAGCGCCGGTCCTGGCCGCACGAGCGCATGGTGCAGATGTGCGACTCGCTGCAAACCTGGCTCCAGACCCGTGGCGAGGGGGTGAAGTCGAGGTCGGCGCGGCTGCCGTCGGCGGTCTGCTGGATCCACTCCCACAAGGCCTTCAACTCGGCCTGGTCTCCCGGGGCAAACAGGTCGCCGCCTCCGCGCATCGCTGCCGCCAGCCGTTTCGGGCAGCAGTAGTTGCGCCGCCCCTTCATCAGTTCGGCCTCGAACTCGCCGACCAGTTTTCGCACCACCGGTGCGTCCTTGGTCAACAACTGCTCCTGCAGGTGGATGGTGTGGGTGCTGACCACCGCCTTGCGGCCATGCTCGAGCGCATGGGTCATGGCCGGCACCAGATAGGCCAGCGACTTGCCCACGCCGGTGCCCGCTTCCACCAGCAGCGGCCGCTGCCCCTCCAGCGACCGCGCCACCAGCATGGCCATCTCCAGTTGCTGGGGGCGAAACTCGAAGTCGGGCGAGCGCGACAACGGTCCACCGGGTCGGAAGAAGGCCTCCATCCGGGCGTCGAGGGGCGGTTGGCCGCTGAAGTTCTGGCTGAGGGAGATCATGCTGGTCGCCGTCGCCCCGTGCCCCGTCGCCCGTTGGGGTCGACGGCCCCGAGGATGGCCATGGCGATGCTCCAAGATGCCGCGCCCGGAGTCGCTGGCAACCGGCGGCTGGCTTGGCAGAGCCGCTTTGCCGACGGCGCCATTCCCGGTTGACTTGGAAACCGTGGCTGGCAATGGTTCCGGTTTGCGTCCATGGGGGTCGGGCGCCGTTTCCAACCGGTACGACGACACCCCGGCTGGCGCCCGCGAAGCCATGCACGTCAAGCGAGTCCTCGAGCAACTGCGCCCGGTTTCCACCTGGCTCATGGCAGCTCGCTGGCTGCCAAAAATCTGGTTCTACCTCGTCACCTTCGCCGTTCTCGGGTTGATCTGGCCGGTCCTGTCGCGCGACCTCGGAGCCGAGTTCAGGGAGGTGTTCGCCGGCATGACCGGCACCGGCTACGACCTCATTCTGCCGGCGTCCAGCAAGCTGATCGTCGAGTTCTTCAACGGCTACCTGCTGCTGTGGCTGCTCTGGTGCCTGCCCGGGGCGTTGCTGCTGACCGTGCAGCGCTACCCGCAGCCCCCGCTGACCATGGTCACCTCCGGCTGCCTGACCGTGGCTTGGCTGATGATCTCGACCGACATGGTGCGCAACTGGCGCGCCGCCAGCTACAGCGCCATCGGCGAGATGCCCTCGCCGGCCGCGTTCATCGTCAAACAGATCCTGGTGGCCGCCCTGATCCTGTCGCCACCCTTGTTCATCGCCTACTACCGCCGCCAGCGGTTGCTCGACCGCTACCTGCTGCGCAGCCTGCTGTTCCCGTTCGTGTTCTGTTTCATCGGGGTGGCCACGCTGTGGATCATCCTCGACCTGTCGAACAACTTCCCGGAGTTCATCGAGGCGGGCCTGGGGCTGCGCGAGATGCTCGCCTTCTACGGCGTGCAGATGCCGCAGACCATCGTCATCGTGTTCCCGGTCGCGGTGCTGCTGGCCATGCTCTACGCCCTCGGACGCATGTCGCGCGCCAACG
>SKLO01000110.1 GCA_007123195.1 Verrucomicrobiales bacterium
ATCGGCGTGCCCTCGACCTCGGCGTAGGCCGGGGACGACCAGGACGCGTGCAGGCAGCGCTCGGAGATGACCGGGTCCATTTCGGCGATCAGCTCTCCGGTCTCGGCGTCGAGGCAGATCAAGGTCGGCGCCTGCGGGGCGGGGATGTTGGTGTGCGACCAGTCA
This sequence comes from Verrucomicrobiales bacterium, assembly GCA_007123195.1. GTDB lineage: Bacteria > Verrucomicrobiota > Verrucomicrobiia > Verrucomicrobiales > SKLO01 > SKLO01. The sequence goes on from SKLO01000110.1 coordinate 166, forward strand.
ACGCCGTTGGAGGTGCAGACAAAGAGCTTGCCGTCGACATGCAGCACGTAGGAGCTGGCGATGTTGTGGGGGAACACACCGAGGTCGCTGCGCATGTCGTAGACCCAGATGATGTCGGCGGTGGTCTCGATGGGCTCGACCGGCTCGAGGCCTTCCTGGCCGGAATAACCGGCCTCATCAGTGAACGGGCCGGTGTTGCCGTTGGCCATGCCCTTCAAGTCGAGCGCGACCACCTCGCAGCGGTTGGTGATGACGTAGCCGACGTCACCGACCACGGTGGGGGCGGAGCAGATGCCGAGGTATTCCCAGTCGGACACCTTGCCGGCACCGAGTTTGGGCGACACCAGTTGCCAGAGGAACTCGCCGGTTTGTTCGTCGAAGGCCATGACCACGCCGCGGTCGCCGATCTGGCGCTCGTCGCGGGGTGATTCGTTGTTGGTGCCGACGAACACGCGGCCGCCGGCGACGGTGGCGGAGCCGTAGGACTGGGAGCCGAGCTTGATCACCCAGCGGGCGTTCTTGGTGGTGGACATGTCAATGTCCTCGCTGCCGGCCAGGCGCTCGCCGGGATGGAACTCGTCGGGCAGGCCGGTGACAGGCGAGACCATGTTGCGGTCCTTGGTGCCGCCCCAGGTGGGCCAGTCGTCGGCGACGGTGTGGGTGGCAGGGAGGGCCAGCGCCAGCGCCAGCGCTCCTCCGAGCATGATTGGATTCTTCAGTTTCATGATGTTGTTGGAAACGGGCTTGGTGCGGGTTTCTTGATTCGGTTTTATTCGACACCGAAAGCGCGGCGGCGTTCGGTCGGGCCGGCGGCTCAGTCCTCCTGGGTGAGGACGATGTTGTCGAGGTAGACCTTGTGCTGGTTCTGGGCGGTGAAGGCGTAGATGCCGGGCGCGCCCTGCGGGTGGACGTAGTCCAACTCGACCTCCAGAGTCCATTCCTCCGGTTCATCCTCGTCGCGCGGCCAGGCCTTGGCGCGCAGCACACCGGAACCGTCCTCGTGGCGTTCGACGCTGGTCTTGAGGGTATACCAGGTGTTGGCCTGGATCGGGAAATCGACGTCGCGGGTGAGGCGGTCGTAGTTGGAGCTGACCTCAAGCTTGTTCCAGTTGCCCTTGAGCGAGAACAGATAGCGCTGGTTGATCAAGCCGACATCCGACTTGGCGCGGCGATTGCCGTCGGTCATGACGTCGGCCTGCAGGGTGTAGTTGGACAGATGATAGTCGGAGATGAAGGCGGTGGAGCGCTGGAACAGCAGGCGGTCCATGTTCTTGGCCAACAGCTGGGTGCCGTCCATCTCGCGGATGTCGAACTTGAAGCGGGCGCCGATCCATGACAGGGGCGGGAACGCAAAGGCGCCGCGATCGTCCTCCTCGTCCAGTTCGAACCGGGTGAAATCCTCGGTCAGCGGCGGCACCGGCAGGATGCGTCCGCGCATGGTGCCGGCGAGTTGATCGTCACCTTCACCCACGCTGGCGCGGAAGGCGCCGGCGGAGGGCACCTGGTCGTCGGCAGCGGTCATCAGGCCGGAGGCGTCGACCTCGGCGCTGAGCGTGGATTGCACGCGGGCGGTCGGCGGGATGAAACTCTCCCACTCAGCCTCGTCAAGCGCTTCGCCGGTGACGAAGCCGAAGCGGTCGATCGGGTAGGCCTTGAGCTGGATCGACCGGCCGGGGGCCAGCGCCACCTCGGCGGGCACGATCTGCAACCGGGCGGGTTCGCCGGGCTCGGGAATCTCGGCCACCGGGGCGGAGTCCTTCTCCATGGAGGAGAAGTTCATCTTGAAGGCATACAGTTTCGCGGTGGTGTGGACGTAGAGCCAGCCGTCGGACAAGGCGGGGGCGCCGAGGCATTCGCCTTCGAGTTCGATCTGGTGCAAAATCTCGGGGCTGTCGTCATTCGGGCGGATGATGAAGAGGGTGCCGTCATTGAGCGGCAGGTAGATCAGGCCGTCGGCGTAGAGCGGCGAGGAATGGAGGTTGCTGGCGCCGAGCTTTTCCAGCCAGTTGACCTCGCCGGTGGCGGCATTGACGGAGGCCAGCTGCCCGGTGCGGGTGATCTGGTAGACGGTGTCGCCCACCAGCACCGGCGAACTGGTCGGAGCACCGAGGGTGTTGCGCCACACCTCCGAGCTTTCAATCGTCAGCGTCACCGGCAGTTCGTCGGCGTCGAGCGATTCAGGCAGGGCGATGGCGGCCATGCGGCCGTGGGTGGCTTCGTCGACGTTTTCCTCGGCATGGATGCTGATGAAGGTGTCGTTGTAGATGATCGGCGAGGAGTTGACGCCGTTGCGGGAGAAGGCGAACCGCCAGTAGGGCTGGCCGTTGCGCACATTGAAGCAGACAAGATGACCGCAGCCGGTGGCGGCGTAACCGACCCGGCGGCCCTCGCGGGTCTCGATGTAGAGGTGCGAGAACGAGCTGTCGACCGGCGGGATGGTGCCGGGGGTGGACGACCAGACCTGCTCGCCGGTGATCTTGTCAAAGCCGTAAAAGCGGTCGGCGGCGGGACCTTCCGCGCCCCAGTTGGCGGTGATGCCTCGGAGGATGACAAGGTCCCCCTCAATGACCGGCGAGCCGACGCGTCCGTTGGGAAAGGTCAGGCGGCCGAGTTCCTCCATCAGGGATTTCTCCCACAGCAACTCGCCGTCGAAGGTGAAGGCGACGGCGACGCCGTAGGCGGTGAGCAGGTAAACGTGGCCGGTCTCGGGATCCACCACCGGCGAACCGATGCCGTAGCGGTTGTAAATGGTGTCGCTGATGAAGTCCCGAATGA
>SKLO01000326.1 GCA_007123195.1 Verrucomicrobiales bacterium
CGAACGCCACGACCGGCACGAGGACCACGGTATCCGGCCCGCTCATGAGGCCTTCGCACCATGCCTTGGCCCTTGTGTGGAAAAGGCTGCTTTGGTCGTAGGCGTAGAGCAGGAGGTTGGCATCGGGCAGAATCATGGCCTACGACCTCGGCCCCTGCCTTTCCCGGGCGCTATCGGCGAAAGCCTCCGCCTCCAGGTCATCGGCCAGTTTGTTGAAGCCGGCCGGATCCAACCCCGCTCGCAGGCCCATGGGTTGGGCTTTCACTTTGAACGGGTCTCCCGTCGCGGCCCGCGCCTCAAGCGCGTGACGGAGGGTGTCGTTCAGCACCTCCTTGAACGGCTTGCGCGTCTTCAAGGCAGTCTCCCGCAGGATGCGTTCGATGTCCCTGTCCAAGGTCACGGTGGTTCTCATGATGGCATCAAGGCGCTAACACAGGAAATACGCTGATGTCAATAGTTGCCAAAAGCCGGAATCAGGGCCATCGGCGACGGGCGCCCGGCTGCGGGGACCCTGTAGAAACGCAGGCGCGGTCAGGATGGAAGCACGGACGGCGCACCGGTGTGCTCCGCCTTTTCCTCCGAACCGTGCATGAGGATGTGACCCGGCTTCGCCCCGCTCTGCGTACTGCCTTGTGGCCGTCTGCCTCCGCTTCACCCGCCCGGACGGGAGGCCGCCGCCCTCTGTTCCAACTTCCGCGTCCTTCGTCGGCCGCGAATCAGGCGCGGCGGAGTTTCCGCATGATGTAAAGCGCCGCGACCACGAGGATGATGGTGGCGAGCGCGGCGCCGGCCAGCAACACGACCGAGACGCCGCCCCGCACAAGCACCAGGCCGGGTTCCACCTCGACAATCATGTCGAAGCTGTCCTCGGTTTGTTCCCAGGCGCGCACATTGTCCGCGTTGAGCGGGCTTTGCTGACCCGACCCGCCGATCACCTGGAATGTCACCCGGAATAGATCCGCCTCACCCTCGAGCGGCTGCCCCGGATTGCCGGTCATGGCCAGCCTCAGATTTCCCGGTTCCAACAGATTGAAGTCAAACAAGCCGATGGACGGGCTGTCACCCGCGGTGGCGTTCGCGAACTCGAGCACAGCGGGGTCGTAGCGAAGGTCGAGCTGCATCGGCCCCATCCCTTGCGCCTCCCTCGCCTGGACTGTGACCTCGAGATCGGCCCCGGCGGCCGCCTGGGCCTGCGGCAATACCACGGTGACCGAACCTGCGCGACCCGCCATGGCGGTGGCAAGCAGCAGCGCCAGCGCGATCACTCCTGATTTCAATGGGGCAGGCTTCATGGTGCGGAAAAAACGAAGGTGAAACAGGGCGGGATCATTTGCCGGTGGCGCGGGCCAGAATCAGCCTGGCATCCGTGGAGGTGACCTGGCCGTCGCCATCCACGTCGCAGACCATCTTCACCGGGATCAGGCCGACGGACATCTTGAGCGCCTCGGCGGCGTCGCGCGCGGTGATCTGGCCATCGCCGTCGGCGTCCCCGGGGATCAGGCCGTCGGGCCCCACCACCAGGATCTCCCCGTGAATCAAAGCAACGGCAGGCGCGCCGCCAGCGGCGCCGGCGACGGTCGTGACCTCCAGTGTGAGCGGAGTGCGCGTTCCCGGGGCACCCACGGCACGGAACGGCATTTGCGCCACCGTGCCGTCGCCGGAAAGGTCGGTGTTCTGGGCGAACCCCAGCCGCGCAAGGCCCGCCTCGCGCGGATTGACTTCGAACAAGGCCCGGCCGGTCAGGTTGCCGGCGCCGCCACCCTCGACCGCCAGCGCCACCCCGGAGTCGTAGCGGATGTTGAAATTCATGTTGGCGACGCCACTGGACCGCAACAACCAGACCGGAATGGTGACGGTCTGCCCCTGCACCACACGGCGTGTGCCGATCTGCAGGGTCATGGCATCCACCCGTGCCGGCTCGGTCAACCGCTCCGGACCGGCCGGCACACCGGGGGCCGCGGACGGATCGACCGGATCACCCGCCGTGTCCGGCATCGCCGTGGGATCCGCCGGACCCGGAGGCACGGTGCCCGGATCCGTTACGGTAGGCTGATCGGGCGCGGCCGGAGGGTCTTCCCCGTCCGGCTCGGGGCCCGGACCCGCACGCCATTCGTAGATGTAGTTGACCGCGTAGGTGTTCACTGCGCCGTCGCCCACGCGGACCTGGATGAATGGTTCGCCGCTGCCCCACCCTTGGGCCATCGTGCGGCTCATCACGAACGAGCCCGACCCGCGCACGTTGCCGGTGTTGTTCGAGTTGATCGCCAACCGGTTGGTCAAATCGAGCCCGGCCGGTTCGATGACCCTGAAATCCCCGTCCAACACCGGGGGATTGGTCGACTGGATGAACAGCTGGTGACCAAAGCCCCAGTCGGTCGCAGTGTTGCCCAGCGTCTCCGCCTCGACCGAGATGCGGACCGGTCGGTCCGGCCGGATGACCCGCGGCGGGGCCGACCAGCTCCAGCGGGTTCGCAGCTGCACATCGGCGTCCCCCCTTGACCGCGACATGACGGTGGCACCCCGCTCGGCCGCTTCCACGGAACCCGACTCGTCGCCGATCTGGCGACCCGGCTGGTAGCTGCTGAAGGTCTCATCGCCAAGGCGGTATTCCGTGTCGACGAGAACCCAATGGCCGTCGGTCTGGGCGATAGCGGCGAACGGCATTCCCGCCGCAATCAGCAGGCCGGACAAAACGGGGAACAATTTCATGGCGAACAATTTCAGGCTGGCGCGACGATGCAGGCTGATGAATGGGGCTGTCGGCCGACGGGCCAAACTCATCCCATACCGGCAACGGTGTCAATGCCTTTTCCGACCGGAGGATCCAGCCGCCATGCCGCACCCGCGGCCATGGCGTTGTCCCCCGGAACCAATCGTGTTATGGATCCCGGGGACCACGCCCCCTGATCACCCATGAACATCCGCACCATTTCCCGCCG
>SKLO01000332.1 GCA_007123195.1 Verrucomicrobiales bacterium
CGGCCGGTGCCTCATCCCCCGCCGCCCCGAGATGCACCATCACCACTGCCGGCTCCATCCTGGTCTCGGGCACCAGTGACAAACCCGACCGCAGCCACCTGCCCGAGGCGGGCATGTTCCGTGCGACACATACGCCACCCGCCGGCGCACCTCGGGAGGCGCGGTCCACAGGTCGTGCCCCAGCACCTCGGCGCCGCCGCTGTCGGCCCGCATCAATCCCATCAAACAGCGCAGCAGGGTCGACTTGCCGGCGCCGTTGCGGCCGATCAGGCCGTAGACACTGCCGGTGGGAACGCGCAGGTCGAGCCGGTTCACGGCGGTGATCGACGGCGGAAAGGTCTTGGCCAAGCGGCGGGCCTCGATGGCAACAGGCGGGTTCATGTCAGGCTCAGGTGGTGATGGTGTTGTCAGGAAAATCGGACCGGCGCTCAGTCACCGCGGCGGCCGGCATCGGGCAACCGGCCGAGCGCGCGGCGCACGGCTTCAAGGATGGCGTCGTCGGCGGCGCCCATCTGGCGGGCCTCGACCGCCAGTTGCCCGGCCAGTTCCCGCAGCCGGCGGCGGCGTTCGGCCGCGCCCATGACCGGCGGGTCGGCGCTGACAAAGGCGCCGAGGCCGCGGCGGAGTTCGATGACCTGGTCATGTTCAAGTTCGGTGTAGGCCTTGACAATGGTGGTGGGATTGACCGCCAGGGTGCGCGCCAGTTCCCGGATCGACGGCAGCTGGGTCCCCGGCGCCAGGGTTCCGGCGGCCAGGTGATAGCGCACCTGGTCCATGATCTGGCGGTAGACCGGCACCCCGGAGTGGGGATCGATTTGGAACAGCAGCATGCCTTGATATGCTGTATGGTAACACCCATACAGTATGCCGCAACAGCAAATCGCAGTTTTTTTCCGGCCGGCCGACCGACCGGCCCGGATCAGCGGTCTTCCCACAGGAAGTGCTCGAGCCGCAGGCGGTTGGCGCGGTCGCGGGCCTCCTGCGATCGTGCGCCGGGCACGGCCGCGATTTGCTCGGCGATGGCCAGCGCGCCGCGCCAGTCCTGGCGTGCTTCCAGAATGTCCATCGCCTCGTAGCCGGCCCTGACAAACCAACCGTAGTCGGCCGGGTCGGCGGCGACCGCGGGTTGCATCGGCCGCATGATTTCATGGCAGAATTCGAGCGCCTGCTGCCAGTCGCCGCGCTCGCGTGCGGCGCGCGCCAGCCGGTAACGGGCCTCGTTCTGCCACACCACCGGCACCTGCGGCAGCCGCAACACCTCCTCGTAGCTGGCGGCCGCCTGGTCGATGGCCTGGTCGGTTTCCAGCTCCAGCTCCTCGGCCGCCCCGGCGGACATCAGCACCTGGCCCCGCGCGCACAGCACGGTCGCCTGCTGCGAGGCGTCGAGCTGGTCGCGCTCCTCCAGCAACGCCTCGAGCAAGTCAAGGGCATCGCGCCATCGCGACAGCCGCCGCATCGCCGACGCCTGCTGCATGCGCGCCGCGATCGCCAGCGGGCCATCACTGTCGGCCACGGTCTGCCACAGATCGATCGCCTCATCGAGGCCGTCCGGACTCATCAGGGCGGCGCTGGCGCGGCCGGCAAACAACAGCGCGGCCATCGCCAGTTCCGGCGGCGCATTGTCCTCCACCGCCAGCTTGTACTGGCTGGCGGCGTTGGCGTAGTCCTCGTTGCGGTAGTGGCTCTCGGCCAGCTTCATCCTGACTTCGGCCCGCAGCGCGGAGTCCTCGTGCCGCAGCAGAAACTCGCTGGCACGCTGACCAATGGCGCGGGGGTCATCACCCGACGCGGCCGCCCAGACCGAAAGGTAATCGAGCCGTTCCAGGTGTTCCCCGTCCGGCATGGCCTCGCGTCCGCGCTGCAGGCAGGTCTCGGCGGCCGTGACCCTTGGGGGGAACTCCAGCAGGTGCAGTTCGGCCAACGCAATCCACGCCTCGGCCACGCGCTCGTGACCGGGATCGGCGTTGACGAACCGCTCCAGCAGAGCCTGGGCCCCGGGCTGACGCTGCCGCGCCAGCTCCAGTCCCGCCTCCAGCAACCCTTCCGCCGTCACCTCCGGGTCGTCGTCACCCTCGCGGTTGCGCGCCAGGCGGTCGATCAACCCGGCCGCGCCGTCGTCTTCTCCGGCCACCAACGCCGCCAGCGCCACCGCGTTGACCGCGGCAAAGTGCGCCAACCGGGCACCGGCCTGCCCCGCCCCGCCCCGGACCGTCTTGGCCAGCTCGGCATAACCTTGCCACGCCTCGACATGGTCGCCGCGCCCGAGCGCCACCGCGGCCTGATAATAGCGCACGCGCTCGGGCGCCAGTTGCCATTGCGGCTGCTTCAACTGCTCGAGCGTCGCTGCCGCCTCGTTCCAGCGCCCCTGCTCGAGCTGCAGGGTCAACCGTTTCTCCATGGCCGCCACCCGCAACCGGCGCGGCGCGTCGGATTCCGCCAGTTCCACCAGCCATTCATGGGCCTCCGCGCGATCCCCGGGCGCGGTGCTGTCGGTCAACCGATCCGCCAGCAGCCAGCGCGCATGCCACCCTGCGGAATGATCTCCCTCGGCCAACCGCTCGAACCGTGCCTCAAGCTCGCCCTCCTCCAACGCGCCAAAGCGCACCGCCAGCTGGGCCTTGGCGGCGCTCAGTTGGCTGACCGGCCGTTGCTCAAGACCGCGCACCAGCATCTCCGCCGCCTCGTCGGCCCGGCCGGCCCCGGCCGCCAGCCGGGCCAGCGCCAACAGGCCGGCCTCCGCCAGCCAGCTGTCGGGAGCCTGGCGCTGAATCTCCCGGAAACGTTCGGCGGCATCGTCGGCGGCGCCTTGTTCAAGAGCGATCCGCCCCTGAATGTAATTGAATCGCAGCTGGTGGCCGCGCCCCATGCCCCGCGCCTCGGCCAGCGCGGTGGCCGCCCGATCGGGATCGGATTGCGCCAGCCTCAACTCGGCCAGCATCAGCGCCGCGTCCTCGGCCGCCGCGCCCTGTGAATGCGAGGCCACCCGTCGCAAAATCGACACCGCCTCATCAATCCGATCCAGACTGCGCAACATGCTGGCACGCAACACGCCGGCCTCCCCCCAGCGCGCCGATGTCACCGGCACCTCGGCCAATCGCTCCACCGCCTGCCGGAACCGCCCGGTCTCGGCCAGCGCATATCCGTGCCAGAATGGCAGCTCCGGCCAGGATCCGAAATCATCCTGCTCGAGCCGCTCGACGGCCTCAAGCGCCTGTCCGGCCAGCACCATGGCCTGCAGTTTCATCCGCGCCACCCACTGCCGTCGCGCCTGACTCCACGGCACCCGTTCATCATTCCCTGCCGCCGCCTCATCGGCAGCGATCGCCCGCTGAATCCGCCGCACGGCGATCACCGGCAACCCGTCCTCCATGGCACGCATCGCCCCCAGCAGGTCGCTGTCGTCGAGCCAAAACCGCCCGACCTCCGCAAGCCACGCCTCTGGATCGTGCTCCCCGGATTCGTTGACATCGACAACGCCGTCCGCGGCCTCCGCCCGCGCCTGATCGGCCTGCCCTGAATCGGGGTCGTCGCCCGCCGCGATCAGCGAACCGGCCACCATCCACCCCGCGCACGCCGGCAGCGACAGCACCCGCAGCAGCGTCGACCACCCGGGGCGGTTCCCTCCGAACCCCTCACCCGTCGCATCGACGATGTCTGCCTTCATGGCCCCATCATACCCCCGCTGCGCCCGGCCGCAACCAGCGCCGCTCCGCGAAACGGAGGCCCGCGCGCCACGGCAGAGGCTCCGCCCTTGGCAAAGGCTCCGCCCTTGTACAGCGACAGCGAACCGCGACGCCGCCCCCCCCACGCACCGCCTCACCCCGGCCGCGCGATCGCAGCGACCGTAGGTTGAATTGTCCTCAATCCGACCGGTGTGCGCGCCGCTCGTGCCCCGCGCCTGCTTCCTTCACGGCCCCGTCGGCACCCTGCGAATGGAACGCTGCTGAAAAGCTCCACGCGCTTGCAAGGCCAAGGAGTGGCGTTGGCAACGGTAGGGCGAACCGTCCCCGGTGAGCCGCGTTCGCCGGACGGGCGCGGAGATGGGGCAACGGCAGGTTCACGACTTGCGGTAGCTTTGGCTCTCCGCGGGCAGCGCGCGGGCGGTTTGGTATGCGAGGCGGTGAGGCGAAAGAAGGTCGTCAGGCCCGCGCGGCTCGGCAGGGACGCCTCGCCCTACCCCGCGGGGTCTGCCCGCGGGATCGGAGGCCCGCGCTACGGGGCAGAGGCTCCGCCGATGCGTTGCGCAATCATCATGATTCATTCAAAATCAGTCTCCATCAGTGGTTCCATTTCCGTTTCTCATTTGCCGATGCAAAACCGGCCGAAGATCTCGCCGAGCACCTCGTCGGCGTCGATGCGGCCGGTGACCTCGCCGATCGCGGTCATGGCGGCGCGCAGATCAGCGGCCACGAACTCGGGCTCGATCCCCTGTTCCATCGCCTCCACGGCAGCGGTCAATGCGCTCCGGGCCCGGCCAAGGCAGGCCTGGTGACGGGCGTTGATCGCCGGCAGCTGCGAGCCGATCCCGGCGCCGCTGCCAAGCGCCAGTTGCCGCACGCGTTCGGCCAGTTGCTCCACTCCGGTGCGCCGCAGGCTGCTCACCGGCACCCCGTCCGATCCACTCCAGTCGTCGTGCCTTGGCAGGTCCGACTTATGGATCACCAGCAGCCGGTTCGTATGGTCCGCATGCCCGGGCGCGGCCCCGGCCTCGGCCGCCGGGCGGCTGCCATCAACCACCCACAACACCAGGTCCGCCGCCGCCAGCGCCGCCCGGCTGCGTTCCATGCCGAGCCGCTCGATGTCGTCGGTGGATTCCCTCAGCCCGGCGGTGTCGATCAACCGCAGCGGCACGCCGCGCAGGTTGATGAAGGTCTCGACCGTGTCGCGCGTGGTGCCGGGTCGCTCGCTGACAATCGCCCGATCCTCGCCACACAGGTAGTTCAACAAACTCGACTTGCCGACGTTGGGCGCGCCGATGATGGCGGTGCTCAGCCCCTCGCGCAGAATCCGCCCGCGGTCGGCGGTCGCCAGCAGCTGGCCAACCCGGTCGAGCACCGCCCGGATGCGCGCGGTCAACGAGGCGCCCGTGTCGGGATCGATGTCCTCCTCGGGGAAGTCGATGTAGGCCTCAAGCTGTGCCGTGACCTCGATCAGCGACGCCCGCAGATCCATCGTTTCGCGGCCGAGCGCGCCATCGAGCTGCTGCTTGGCGGCGGCCAGGGCCAGACTGGATCGCGCCTGGATCAGGTCCATCACCGCCTCGGCCTGGGTCAGTTCCAGCTTGCCATTGAGAAACGCGCGCTGGGTGAACTCGCCTGGTTCGGCCGGACGCGCCCCGGCCGCCAGCACCGCCGCCAGCACCCGCTGCGCCACCAGCACCCCACCATGGCCGCTGATCTCCAGCACGTGCTCGCCAGTGTAGCTGGCCGGCGCCGGAAACCAGGTCGCCAGCACATCGTCAACCCCGGCACCATCGGCCGTCACCACGGTCGCGCGCACCGCCTGCCGCGGCTGCCAGTCCTGCACCGGCCGGGCGGCCCGCAGCACGCGCCCGCCCAGCCCGACCGCTCCCGGCCCTGACACCCGCACCACGGCGATGGCGCCCTCGCCGAATGGGGTCGCCAGGGCGGCTATGGTGTCCTCGTGCATGGAAGTCAACGGCGCGATCGCCACCCCGTCCGGCCGGCCTCAAGCGACCGCCGCCGCCAGCACCTCCTCCAGTTCGGCGATGAACCGCCGGTTCTGCTCCATGGTGCCGACCGAGACCCGGATCCACTCCGGCAGCTTGTAGCCGCGCATGGCCCTGACAATGATCCCGCGGCGCATCAGCGCGGCGAACACCGCGTCGCCGTCGCCGACCCTGACCAACACGAAATTTGCCAGGCTCGGCACGAACTCCAGCTTCATGCGGGCGAACTGCTCCTGCAGCCACGCCCGCCCCTCGTCGTTGAGCCGCTTGGTGCGCTGCTGGTGCTGCTCGTCCAGCAGCCCGGCCAGCGCGCCCGCCTGGGCGACCAGGTTGGCATTGAACGGCTGCCTTGTCTTTTGCAGGATCTCGGTCAGCTCCGGGTTCGCCAGGCCGTAGCCGATGCGCGTTCCGGCCAGTCCCTGGATCTTCGAAAACGTGCGCAGCACCACCACGTTGCGGCCGTCCCGCACATACCTGAGCGTGTCCGGCGGGTTGTCCAGAAACTCGTAGTAGGCCTCGTCAAACACCACGATCACGTGGTCCGGCACCCGCTGCATGAAGCGGTCGATCGCCCGCTGGTCGACCAGGGTTCCGGTCGGGTTGTTGGGGTTGGCAATGAACACCTCGCGCGTGCGCGGCGTGATCGCCGCCAGCATCGCGTCAAGGTCGTGGGTGAAGCCCGGGTCCGGGACCTCGACGGTGGCGGCGCCGAACAGGGTGGCCATCAGCTTGTAGACCACGAACGCGTGTTCAGCGACCACGATCTCGTCGCCGGGCCGCAGGAACGCGTGGCCGATGAACTCGATGATCTCGTTCGACCCGTTGCCCAGGGTCACCTGGTTCATTGGCAGCCCGAACTTGCCGGCGATCGCCTCCCGCAGACGGTAGCCGCCGCCATCGGGATACAGATGCACCTGGGCGACCGCTTCGCGCATGGCCTCGATCGCCTTGGGCGAGGGCCCGAGCGGGTTCTCATTGGACGCAAGCTTGATGATGGCGGTCGGGTCGAGCCCGAGTTCGCGCGCGACATCCTCGATCGGCTTGCCGGGTTCGTAGGCGACCAGGTCGCGCAGTTGTGGATTGGCGATGTCCCAGAGACTCATGCGCCCCATGTGTCGCCTCGACCAGGCCCGCTTGCAAGCGGGCGGAGGCCGGCAGTGGTGGGAAGGTTCGGGCCGCCGGGTGAGTGTGTTCGCCCCCGCTCAACGTGCACATTCGGACTTTCCCTCTGACAACGCGCCTGCCACAATGCCACCATGACTCACGCCGAGGCCGCCGCCACACACCCGTCCCCTGCCCCTCCAGCCGCCTGCGGGCGCACCCGCCCCGCCAACGACCGTTGCCCGCCCGCCTGGCTCGCGCTGGGCCTTGTCGGTCTCCTGCTCACGGCCGGAGCCGGGGCCGCCGGTGCCCAGGCCGAGGGGGTGCCCATTGAGGCCCGCTCCCCATTGACTCAGGCGCGCGACGTGCTGGCATCGGCCGAGGCACTGCGGAAGGCCGAGGGCGACGCCCTGTTGGACCTGAAACAGATTCGCGAGGCCATGGCGAAGCCCACCCCGCAGCAGGTTTCCCTGCCAGCCCTGCGGGACGAGGTGATTGAACCGGTGGCGATCGCGGAGATGGCCCGCGAGGCACTGGTGCGGGTCGGCTGGTATTATCTGTGCCACCGATGCGACAACTGGCACCTGACCCTCTCGGGCGGCTATGCCATCGGCGAGTGCGGCGTGATCGCGGCCTGTTACCACAGCATCGACCCCGATGGCCGCGACGACATGCGCGAGGGCTACCTTGTGGCGCTGGATTGCGAGCGGCAGGTGTTGCCGGTGCGGGCGGTGATCGCTGCCAACGAAACCATGGACACCGTGTTGCTGAGGATCGAGGGCGGACGCTTCACCGCGCTGGCGCTCAACGACCAGACCCGCCCCGGCGAGCGCGCCTACCTGCTGAGCGATCCGCTCGGCCAGACCGGCTACTTCAGTGCCGGCATGATCAACCGATTCTACTGGCAGGGCCGCGGCCGCAACCAGAACCCTGACCGGCTCGACGGCGTTGGCCAGTTGCGCATCAACATCTCGACCGACTGGGCGCCCGGCAGCAGCGGCGCCGCCGTGCTCGACGACCGCGGCAACGCGATCGGCCATGTCAAGGCCATCTCCCCCATGCGCGAGCGCCCGACCGGATCGGACAACGACCGCTTTGACGGTGCCGTCCTGATCACCCTGCACGAGGCCGTGGCCGCCCGCTGCGTGCGCCTGCTGCTGGAGGATTGCCAGTCCCAGGCCACCGCGGCGCCCGCCGACGCAACGGACCGGTAGGCAACCAGGCGGCCGCGAAGGATCGTTGGGCTGGGGTCTTGCTATGCCTGCAGCAAGGTCAGCGCGTGGGCCCGCGCCGAACGGTCCTCTCCGCCAAGCATGCGCGCCAGTTCCTCGATCCTGGCCTCGCCTTCCAGTTCCATCAAGGTGGAGCGGGTGCGTTCACCCTCGACGTGCTTGCTGACAAGGTATTGGCGATCGGCCAGCGCAGCGACCTGGGGCAGGTGGGTGATCGAGATCACCTGGTGGGTGGCGGCCAGTGCCGCCATCTTGCGGCCGACCGCCTGGGCGATGCGGCCACCGACGTTGGCGTCGATTTCGTCAAACACCAGCAGCGGGATTGAATCCTGGCGGGCCAGCGCGCTCTTGACCGCCAGCATGACGCGCGACATCTCGCCGGACGAGGCGATCAGCCGCAGCGGCTGGGCCGGCTCGCCCGGGTTGGGCGCGAAGATGAAGTCGGCTTCCTCCAACCCGGACGGGCCAGGCTGCTCGAGCGCGCTCAGGGTGAGGCTGAAGCCGGATTGCCTGAAGCCGAGGTCGGCCAGCTGGGCGGTGATTTCCTCCGCCAGCGGAGCGGCCGCCGCCTGGCGCTGCTGGTGCAAGGCAACGCCGGCCCGGTCGAGCGCCTGGCGCCGCTGATCGACCTGCTGTTGCAGTTCGGTCAGAGTTTGCTCCCGCCCCTCAATGCCTGCCAGCCGCGCCGCCATCTGGTCGCGCCGCTCCAGCACCGCCTCGATGGATCCGCCATACTTGCGCTTGAGCGTCTCCAGCACATGGATGCGCTCCTCCAGCGCAGCCAGCTCGGCAGGATCGGTTTCAAGCCCGCCGGCATACTGCTCGATCGCGCCCGCCAGCTCCTGCAATTCGACATGAGCGGCGTGAAAGCCCTCGAACAGCGCGGCGGCGCGGTTGTCCAGGCGTCCCAGTTCCGGCGCCAGCCGCGCCAGTTCTTCCAGCCCATCGAGGATCGAGCCCGGCCCCTCGTTCAGTCGTCCGGCGACGCGGGCGCACAACTCCAGGATGCGGCGGCTGTTGGAGGCCACCTGATAGGTTTGCTCGAGATCGGTCTCCTCCTCCGGCTTGGGATCGGCCTGTTCGATTTCCTCCAACTGGTGCTGCAGCAGATCGATCTCCTGATCGCTGGCCTGGCGCTGTTCCGAGGCCGCGGCCAGATCCTCCACCGCCACACGCCAGTCGCGGTAAGCCTGCCGGTAGGCGGTGGCCGCGGACTGGCAACCGGCGTAGGCGTCGAGCATGGCCAGTTGGCGGTCGCGCGACAGCAGCGACTGGTGATCGTGGGGGCCGTGCAGGTCGACCAGCGAACCGCCCAGGGCCTTGAGCACCTGCAGGGTGGCGGGACCACAGTTGACGAACTGGCGGTTGCCCCCTGAAGCGCCGATGACCCGCTTGATGACCAGGGTGTCGTCCTCGCAGGGATCAAGTCCGAACTGGTCGAGGATGGCATTGACCTCGGCCGTGTTGCCCAGATGAAACACCGCCTCCACCGTGCACTGCTCCTCACCCGAGCGGATCAATCCGCGGTCGGCGCGCTCGCCAAGCACCAGCTTGAGCGCCCCGACGATCACCGACTTGCCGGCGCCGGTCTCGCCAGTAACGCACACCAATCCACGGCCGAGTTCCCAAGTGAGGTCTTCCACCAGGGCCAGGTTCTGGATCTTAAGGACGGTCAGCATCCGGCGGCAAATCAGGTCGGTCGTGGGCGAAAGGCAGGGTTGGCGGCACGCGGGTGCGCAGCGGCGTGGCGGCGGCAAGGCGTCTGGCACGCCGACAACGCTTGATTATCGCGGGCCGGTTCCTACTTTGCAACCGGGTGATGGAAGGCTTGCAGGCGACGTTTCTTGGCACGGCCACCTCGGTGGGGGTGCCGATGGTCAACTGTGACTGCGCCACCTGCCGGTCCACCGATCCCCGCGACCAGCGGTTGCGCTCGTCGCTGTGGCTGCAGTCGGCCACCACCAGCGTGGTCATCGACACCGGCCCGGACTTCCGCCAGCAATGCCTGCGGGCCGGCATCCGGCGGCTCGACGCGGTGCTGGTCACGCACGCGCACTACGATCACGTGGCCGGGTTTGACGAGGTGCGGCGGTTCACCATCGGGCTCGACAGCCGCATGCCGGTCCACGCGACCGCGCCCACCCTGGCGGCGCTGGAACGCATGTTCCCCTATGCGTTCGACGGCAGGAACGCCTACCGCGGCTACCTCAAGCCCGAGCCGCACGAGGTCCGCGGGCCACTGGCGGTCGGTGATCTGGGATTCGAGCCGTTGCCGGTGCAACACGGCAAGGTCGACACCATCGGCTGGCTGGTGAGCCACCGGGACCGCCCGCTGCTGGCCTACGTGCCCGACTGCAAGGTGATGCCCGAATCGACGATCGACCGGATCAGGGGCATCGACACGCTGGTGCTGGACGCGCTGCGGCGGACGCCGCACCAGACCCACCTGACCTTCGACGAGTCGATCGCCCTGAGCGCGGAAATCGCACCGCGCCGGACCTGGTTCACTCATTTCCAATGCGAGGTCCGCCATGCCGTCGACGAGCCAACCCTGCCGCCCGGGATCCGCATGGCCTACGACGGGCTGCAGCTCTGCTGGCCGGACCGGCCGGCCTCAAAACGCATCGCGGCGGCTGAAGCGTGCTGATCATTGCCGAGCCGTTGGCATGGACCCTAAGTGTGGGCCTTGAAGGCAGGTGAAGGGCCGCTCGCCGGCCTTGCATTCACGGCGTCGCCCTTTGAGGGAGCGGGCGGCTTCCCCCCGCGCTCGGGTTGATGAGGCTTGGCCATCGTCCAGGCATTGGCAACGGCAGACAGGAATGTCTGCCTGCACTCTGGGCCACCGCTGCCACGGTCTCCGCGCCCGTCCGGCGAACGCGGCTCGCCAGGGACGGCTCGCCCTACCGTTGCCAGCGCATCCCATTGGCCTTGCCAGCGCGAAGCACCCCGCGGAATTGCCACCCCGCGGGCCGACCCCGCGGGGTAGGGCGAGGCGTCCCTGCCGAGCCGCGCAGGCC
>SKLO01000614.1 GCA_007123195.1 Verrucomicrobiales bacterium
GTCGTTTGGCCTGCGCGGCTCGGCAGGGACGCCTCGCCCTACCCCGCGGGGAGGCGATCCCGCGGGGTGCTTCGCGCTGCGATGGCCAATGGGATGCGCTGGCAACGGTAGGGCGAACCGTCCCCGGTGAGCCGCGTTCGCCGGACGGGCGCGGAGATGGGGGCAACGGTGGGTTCGCGGCTTGCGGGGGCTTTGGCTTTTCGCGGGCAAAACGCGGTTGGTTTGGTGTGCGGGGCGGTGGGGCGAAGGGGGGTCATCCGGCCCGCGCGGCTCAGGCGTGATCAGGCCCATTTCCGCTCAATACCCCGCCATCGGGACTTCGAACTGGTGGGTAAAGTGCAGCCCCCTGATGGCGCCGCAGCCGCCAGCCTGCGGACCGGGCGGATTTTCTGCTGGCACCGCCACGCGGGCAGTGCCACTGGTGGCCATGATTCAACCCCTGAGAATCCTGCTGCCGACCACACTCGGCCTGGCCATGGCCGCCGCCGCGCCCCTGTCGGCCACCGCCCAGCCGGCCCTTGAGTTTCAGCAAGGAGACCGCATCGCCCTCATCGGCAACACCCTGGCCGAGCGCAAGCAGCATGACGGCTGGCTTGAAACCGTGCTTCAAAGCCACCATCCCGACCTCGAGCTGGTGTTCCGCAACCTCGCCTTCCCCGGGGACCAGGTCGCCAACCGCCCGCGCCACAACGGCCACCCGACAGTCGAGTTCTACCTCGATCACATCGACGCCGACGTCATCTTTGTGTTCTTCGGCTACAACGAATCGTTCCGCGGCGAAGGCGGCGTCAACGGCTTCAAGAACGATCTGTCCAAGTTGATCGATGAGTATCGGGAGATGAAACCCAACGGCGGGAGCGAGCCGCGGCTGGTGTTGTGCACCCCCATCGCCCACGAGAATCTGGGCGACCCCAACCTGCCCGACGGCCGGGCCAACAACGAGCGCCTGGCCCTTTACGCCGCCGCCGTGCGCGAGGTTGCCGAGGCGAAGAACACCGCCTTTGTTGATCTGTTCGAAAGCTCCCAGGCTCTGTATGAAGCCTCGGAAGAAGCCCTGACCATCAACGGCGTGCACCCCAACACCGAGGGCAACCGCCTGCTGGCCGAGGTCATCGCCCAGCAACTGCTGGGTGAAAAGGTCGAGGCCGGCGCCCAGCTTGAACCCATTCGCCAGGCGGTGCTGGACAAGAACCTGCACTGGTTCAACCGCTACCGCGCCACCTCCGGCAACGACGTCTGGGGCGGGCGCTCCACCCTCGCCTTTGTCGATGGCCAGACCAATGCCGAAGTGCTGCAGCACGAGCTGATCATGTGGGACGCCATGACCGCCAACCGCGACCAGCGCGTGTGGTCGCTGGCCAACGGCCGCGACGTTGAAATCGACGACAGCAACGTGCCCGATCCCGTCCCTGTCATCTCCAACGTCGGCGGCGGCAGCCCCAGCTCGAGCGCCCAGAAGGAAGGGCACACCGACTACCTGACCGCAGAGGAAAGCCGTCAGCAGCTGAAAGTCCCGGAGGGTTTCGAAGTCAGTGTGTTTGCGGATGAATCGCGCTTTCCGGAACTGGTGAACCCGACCCAGATGCAGGTCGACGCCAAAGGCCGGCTGTGGGTTTCCGCATGGCAAACCTACCCGAAGTGGGAGCCGATGAAGGAAATGGGCGACAAGCTGCTCATCGTGCACGACGACAACGGCGACGGCCGCGCCGACCGCGTGACCACCTTTGCCGAGATCCAGAACCCGCTCGGTTTTGAATTCTGGGGCGGCGGCGTCATTGTCACCAGTCAACCGAACATCTGGTTCCTCAAGGACACCACCGGCGACGACGTCGCGGACGTGCAGGTCCCGCTGCTGCACGGCACCGACTCGGCCGACACCCATCACGCCGCCAACAACCTCATCCACGGTCCCGATGGCGCAATCTACTGGCAGTCCGGGGTGTTCATGCGGCACAACATGGAACACCCTTGGGGACCCTCGCTGAACACGGGTTCCTCCGGCATGTATCGCTTCGACCCGCGCCGCTACACCATCAGTTACGTCGCCGACAACAACCCCAACCCGCACGGCATTTCGTTCGATCGCTGGGGCTATCACTACGCCAGCGACGGCACCGGCGGCCGCTGCTACCAGATCCGCCGCAGCGACCGCGGCTTCTCGATGCACGAATTGTTCGAGCGCCAGGTTCGCCCGGTATCGGGCAACGCCATCGTCTCCAGCACCCATTTTCCCGAAGAAATGCAGGGTGATTTCCTGGTTCTCAACACCATTGGATTCCTCGGCATCAAGCACTACTCGCTGGAGCGCAACCCGGACAACGGCCATGTCAGCGGCACGTTCGCCACGGACCTGTTGGTCAGCGACGACCGCAACTTCCGCCCCATCCATGCCACCTTCGGCGCCGATGGCGCGCTCTACGTGTGCGACTGGCAGAACGTCATCATCGGTCACATGCAGCACAACCTGCGCGACCCGAGCCGTGACCACAAGCACGGCCGGATCTTCCGCATCACCTACCCTGAACGCCCGCTGCAGGAGCCGGTGGAGATCGACGGCGCACCGATCGCGCAGCTGCTGTCGAATCTGGAGCACCCGGTCGACGGCGTGCGTCATCGCACCCGGATCGAACTCAGCGCGCGCCCGACCGGCCAGGTGATGGAGGCGCTCGGCACCTGGATCACCAACTTCGACGCCGCCAACCCCGACCACGCCCAGCCCCTGCTGGAGGCGTTGTGGATTTGTCAGCAACACAACGTCCGCAACCGCGAGCTGCTCAACCTGGTGCTCAATGCCGCCGAGCCGCACGCCCGTCAGGCCGCCCAGACCGTGCAGCATCATTGGTTCAACGTCGACCACACCCGCGGTGGTGAAGAGCTGCAGCAGGCCGATCCGCTGGAGCACGACGGGCTGCCCGGCGGCGTGTTCGCCGTCAC
>SKLO01000451.1 GCA_007123195.1 Verrucomicrobiales bacterium
ACGCTGTTCGTCGAGGCCAACTACCACGAGCCACTGCTGGATGCCGATACCAAGCGACCCTGGGCGACCAAGCAGCGCATCGCTTCCCGTCACGGTCATCTGTCGAACGGCCAGGTGGCCGAGTTGCTGCGCGAACTGGCGCATCCCGGGTTGAACCGGGTGGTGCTGGGTCACCTCAGTGAGGACTGCAACTGCCCGGATCTGGCGCGCAAATCCGCGGCCGCCACGCTGCTGGCGGCCGGTGCGTCCCACACCGAGGTGGCGTGTGCCTGCCAGGGAGATCCGACCCCGATGTGGTCGGTCGTCCGAGCCGGGCTGGTGGAGGTCGCGGAAAACGCGGCGGAGCTGGCGGCCGTGGGTGGCGGGTTTGAGGGCGCGGAGGAACCGGCTCGGCCCGGTCCCGGTGGAGCGCTGCCGGCAGCGGAGCCAGTCAGCCGCAGCAAGGCGCCGCCCCGGGACCTCGGCGAGGCCGCGCCGCGTTGCCAGAGTGAATTCAGCTGGTGACCGCGTCAGCTTCAGCTTGCACGGTGGCGCGGTCGGCACGAAGCCTGTTGCTGCGCTGCTGTTTGGCGCTGCTCGGGTTTTGAACCCGATGATCTGACCGCAATGACCGCCTCCGTTCCGCCCCTGCTCCGTGTTGTCATCGTTGCTGCCCTGCTGGTGGGCCTGGTCATGGCGGCGTTGCGCTGGTCGCGGCCCGAGTCGCGCATCCCGGCCCGTCAGAAGGCGCTGATGTCGGCCGTGTCCTCGCGCAACTGGTCCAAGGTGGAGCGGCTGATGAGCGAAAATTACCGGGATCATTGGCACCACGACCGCGCGCACGCGCGCGACACGCTGAGCACGGTGGCGGGGGGATTTCTGACCCTTGAGGTCACCCTGCAGGCGCCGGTCTTGGACATCGACGCGACCGGCGGCCCCGAGATCCGGGGTCGGTTGCGGCTCCAGGGATCCGGCGGCGGCTTGGCGCCGATGGTCCAGCGCGAGGTCAACCGGCTGGAGGAACCGTTTGTGTTCGTGTGGGAAAAAACCGGCTCGCTGCCGTGGCATTGGTCGCTGCTGCGGGTGGAGCAGGAGGAGTTGCAACGACGCGCTTCCCTCAACCTGCCGGGGCTGAGGTGACCCTCCCGGCTTTGGCCGGACGATCGTGAGCCTGCACCGGGCGACGCCGGGCGCTCATGGCGGCACCGCGGCAGGCGAATCGTGGCTTGCGGTCCACGCCGGGATCCGAAATTCGCGGAGGATTTGGGGAGCTGAGCTGGCGCTGCCAGTGGGTCAGAGGGGGCACGACAAAGTGACACTTTGTCGTGGGGCATTGTCCAGCGTCCGGCCGACGACCGCCGCGCTCGCCTGAGCACGCTCCCGCCCGAGCGGATTCCGCTCCCACCCCCAAGTCCTGAACCCGGCTGCCTGACCGTCAGGCAGGGAATTTTCCGGTTTGGTCAAGAAAGGTTGAATATTCGGGGCACTTACTGTTTTATGGGGTCGTGCCGTTGTCCGCTGTCGGTTTGTCTGCCTTCGCTCTGCCCCAGCCGGTGCCTCGCCGGTCGTTGGCGGGGCGCGCCAGTGCGGGTGTCACGGTGCGACTCCATGGCGGCGCTGGCACAGGCGGCGGGCGGCCCTCGTTCGGCCGCGCCCGCCTGAATTCGAATCCCGTGATGAACACCTTCCAACACGTGCCGGTGCTGCTGCCGGAGGCGGTGGCCTGGATGGCACCGGCGCCCGGGCGGCGGTTGGTGGACGGCACCACGGGCGGCGGCGGTCACAGTGAGGCGTTGCTCGAGCGTGGAGCCACGGTGTTGTCGCTCGATCGCGACGGCGATGCGCTGGCGGCAGCCGGGACGCGACTGGCGCCGTTCGGGGCTCGCTCGATCCTGCGGCGGTCTGATTACCGCGAGTTCCCGCAGCGGTTGCAGGAGTTGGGTTGGGACGGGATCGATGGTCTGTTGTTGGACGTCGGGGTGTCGTCGTGGCAGATCGACGCGCCGGGGCGGGGGTTTTCGTTCCAGCAGGACGGTCCGCTGGACATGCGGATGGATGATCGGGCCGGTTTGACCGCGGCGGTGGTGGTGAACGAGTGGCCGGAGGGGGAGTTGGCGCAGGCATTTTTCCGGTATGGCGAGGAGCCGCGGGCGCGGCGGATTGCGGCGGCGATCGTGCAGCGGCGGGATCGACAGCCGTTGCGGACGACGGCGGAGCTGGCGGCGCTGGTGGAGGAGGTGTCGCCGCGGCGGGGTCGGTTGCACCCGGCGACCAAGGTGTTTCAGGCGTTGCGGATGGTGGTCAATGATGAGTTGGGGGCGCTGGAGGCGGCGCTGGAAGCGGCGCCGGGCTGGCTTCGACCGGGGGGACGGTTGGTGGTGATTTCGTTTCACTCGCTGGAGGATCGGTTGGTGAAGCGGTTTTTGCGGCGGTGTTCGAGCGCGGAGCTGGACCGGCCCGAGTGGCCGGCGCCGCGGCCGAACCCGGATCATAGCCTGCGGCTGCTGACGCGGCGGCCGGTGGTGCCAGGGGAGCAGGAGTTGGCGGGCAATCCGCGCGCCCGCAGCGCGCGGTTGCGTGCGGCCGAGCGCCTGGCTGGTCCCGGTGCGAGGCCGGTTGGTGGCGGCGATGAATTGAATCAACCTTCAACCGACGGGGAGAGGGAGGACCCGGAACGATGAGAGGGCGCAAACGATACCGGCAGAACGTGCCGCTGGCGGACCTGGTAATCTGGGCCGGGGTGTTTGTGTTCCTGGCGTTTTTTGGCGGGCTGTATGCGTCGGTGCGCAACAGCCAGATCCTGATTGGTCACACGGCGCGCGATCTGGAGATCCGGCTGGAGCAGTTGCAGCAGGACGTGGCGGGGCTGGAGCTGATGCGGGAGCAGTTGTTGGAGCCGGCGGCGCTGGAGCGGCGCTTGCGGCGGGTGGAATCGCGGCTCAAGCCGATCGAGCCCGGCCAGTTGATCACGGTGGAGCTGGCACCGCCTGACGATCCGCTGCTGGCGTTGACGTTGAACGGCGGGGAGACGGCGGACGAGCTACCGGCCTCCGAGCGCGGCGGCTGGGATCTGCTGCCGCGCACGCCGGTGCTGGAGACGGCGACCAGGCGTGCGCCCGGCGCAGAGCGGCCGGAGGGCGCCACCGCGGTGGCTCGCGATCAGCGCGATCAGCGCGATCAGCGCGACCACGGACGGTCGGCGGTGATGGGCGCGGGACTTTCGTTTGATCCCCTGCCCGGCGCCGGGCCCGCGGTGAGGCGGGCGGTGCCGGTGACCTCGTCGGGAGGGGCGGCGCCGTGAGTGGCTGGCCCGGGCCAGCGGCGGCGGGAGTGGTCCCGACGGGCCGAATTGAACATCCGCACCCGCAGGGAGCGGCCGTCTGGCGATGGTGCCGGGCAGCCGTGGCGGACCAACGACTGCGCACCCTATCATGAGCCGACCGGTTGCCGCCAGCGTGGAGCATCCGACCGACTGCGGACCGGAAGGTCGGCGGGCGTTGTTGGTGTGCGCCGCGATGATGGTGGTGTTCAGCTTGTTGTCGGCGCGGCTGATCGAGCTTCAGCATGGGCGCCACGAGGAGTTGCGGGAGCGGGCCGAGGCGGCCCAGCGCACGCGGGTGGAGTTGCCGGCGCGGCGCGGCGAGTTGCGCGACCGCAACGGCGTGTTGCTGGCGTGCGACCAATCGGTGCACGACTTGTATGTCGACAAGGTGCACCTGCGTCATCCCGAGGTGGCGGCGCGCAGCCTGGCGCAGAGGGAGGGGATGACCGTGCGTGACGTGCGGCGATTGTTCAACGAGGAGCAGATCGTCGAGCAGCACCTGCGGCATGTGGCGGCGGTGTTGGCGCAGGGGTTGCAGGAGGACGAGGAGCCGTGGCGCGAGCAGTTGCTGGCGCCGCGGCCGCTTGAGATCACGGTGGCGCGGGCGCTGGAGGATCGGGCGGCGCAGTTGTGGCGGGAATGGCTGGAGCAGAACCACGTCGAGGGCGGGGTGTATTTTCGCGATGCGGTGAAACGGTTCTACGCCCATGCCGACCGGATTACTCAGGTGCTGGGGTTTGTCGACCACCGTCACATCGGTCGCGAGGGGGTGGAGGCGACGATGAACGAGTGGCTGACGGGGCGCGCCGGATTTCGCGACATCGAGCGCGACGGCCGCGGCCGTGAGCTGCCGGTCTATCGGCGGGCGCAGCGGGCACCGCAGCACGGACATCACGTGCACCTGACCATCGACATGCAGCTTCAGGAGATTCTCGAGCAGGTGCTGGAGCAGGCGATGCTGGAATATTTGCCGGAAAAGGTCATGGCGGTGGTGGTGGAACCGTCCAGCGGCGATGTGCTGGCGTTGGGTGCGCGGCCGGCATGGATTCGTGGTGCCAGCGCGGGCATGCGGCGCAACCTGGCGATCACGGATGTGTATGAGCCGGGCTCGACCTTCAAACTGGTGACCCTGGCGGCGGCGTTCGAGGAGGGGATCTGCGGTCCCGGTAGCAGTTATTTTTGCCATCACGGTCACTACAGCGATCCGGCGCTGCCGGTGCCGTTGCGGGATGCCGGGTCCTATGGCGACCTGACGGCGGTGGAGATCTTCGCCAAGTCGAGCAACATCGGCACCTACCAGATGGCGCGCCGGCTTGGCAGCGAGCGGCTGCATCGTCATGCGCAGCAGTTTGGTTTCGGGCGGGCCACCGGCATCGCGCTGACCGCCGAGGGGACCGGGCGGCTGCGCTCGCCGGACCAGTGGAGCGGCACGTCGTTGTCGCGGGTGATGATGGGTTACGAGGTGTCGGTAACGACCCTGCAGATGGCGCTGGCAACCGCGGTGGTGGCCAACGAGGGGTTGTTGATGCAACCGCGGCTGGTGGATCGCATCGTCGATGCCGATGGGGCGGCGGTGGAGGTGTTTGATCCGGAACCGGTGCGGCGGGTGCTGCGCCCCGAGGTGGCGCGCCAGGTTCGCGATGCCATGGTGGCGGTGACCCGGGAGGGCGGCACCGGCACGCGGGCGGCGCTGGAAGGCATCGATGTAGCCGGCAAAACCGGCACCGCACGCAAGTTCGATCCGGCCTCGCGGCAGTATGCGGAGGGGCGCTACGTGGCGTCGTTCATCGGCTTTGCCCCGGCCGAGGCGCCGCAGCTGGCCGCGGTGGTGGTGGTGGACGACCCGCGCAGCGATCCCGAGCAACGCTTCGGCGGACAGGTGGCTGCGCCGGTGTTCGCTGAGTTGATGGAGCGCAGCCTGGGTCATTTGCGCTCGGCCGGAGTCGGTGCGAATTGGACCGTCCATGATTTCGACGATGAGTAATGCCACCAACATGAGTTTGAGGGAGCTGTCCGACCGGTTGAACCAAGTCACCGGTTCGGGCGATCAGGGCGTGGTGGTGAATCACCTGACCAGCGATTCCCGGGAGGTGCGCCAAGGCAGCGTGTTCTTCGCCGTGCGCGGTCGCGATCACGACGGCCACCGGTTCATTGACGACGCCTGGGAGGCTGGCGCGGTGGCGGTGGTGGCGGAGGTGGCGCCGGCGGCCGAGGAGATCCGGCCTTGGCTGCACGTGCCGGACACGCGGGTGGCGTTGGCCCGGCTGGCGGGCCTCTGGTTCGGCGATCCGGCGCGCAACCTTGAACTGGTCGGCATCACCGGCACCAACGGCAAGACCACCACCGCCTATCTGGTCCACTCGCTGTGTCAGGCGGCGCAGAAACGCTGCGGGCTGATCGGCACGGTGACGGTGGACGACGGTCTCGGCCAGCGCCCGGCGGTGCACACCACGCCGGGGCCGCTGGAGCTGGAGTCCATGCTGGCCGACATGCGCGACCATGGCTGCAGGGCGGTGGCGATGGAGGTGTCGTCGCACGCGCTTGACCAGGCGCGCGTCGCGGGGCTGCCGTTCAAGGTGGCGGTGTTCACCAACCTGACCCAGGACCACCTCGACTACCACGGCAGCATGGAGGCCTACTTCGATGCCAAGCAGAAGCTGTTTGAAATGACCGCCGAAGATCGCGATGCCAGGCTGGTCATTCCCACCGACGACACCTGGGGCCGGCGGCTGGCCTCGCGGTTCGAGAATCATCCCGGCCTGGTGACCTACGGCATGGGCGTGCGCAACCAGTTCCGGGTCGGCACGCCGCGGTTTGACTTCGACGGCACCCGCTTTGAGCTGGAGGCGCTCGGCCGCTCGTTCCTGGTGCGGCTGCCTCTGATCGGGCGCTTCAACGTCTACAACGCCGCCGCCGCGCTGGCGGTGGCGCACGGGCTCGATCTGAACTTCCGCGAGGCCATCGGCAATCTGGCCAACGCCCCGCAGGTGCCCGGACGGCTCGAGCTGATGGGCGCGCAACTGCCGTTCCGCGTGTTCGTCGATTATGCCCACACGCCCGACGCGCTGGAGAACGTGCTGTCGGCGCTGCGCGCGCTGCAGCCCGGCCGGCTGATCACCGTGTTCGGCTGTGGCGGAGACCGCGACCGGGTCAAGCGGCCGCTGATGGGGGCGGCGGTGGCGCGGCACAGCCACATCAGCATTGTCACCTCGGACAACCCGCGCAGCGAGGACCCCGAAGTCATCATCAGCGACGTCGTGCGCGGCATGCGCGGTCATCGTCATCTCACCGTCACCGACCGGCGCGAGGCGATCTACCTTGCCATCCAGCACGCCGAACCGCGCGACGTGATCCTCATCGCCGGCAAGGGCCACGAAACCTACCAGGAAATCAACGGCGTGAAGCACGAGTTCGACGACCGCGAGATCGTGCGCCGCGCGCTGCGTGACTTCGATTACACCGCCTGACAACACCGCCCGGCACCTGCCGGTCACCCGCTCATCACCGTGATCCCGCTCACCCTGCAACAACTGGCCGGACTCGCCGGCGCCGAAATGGCGACGCCCGAGCGCGGCGGCGAGGTGTTGTCAGCGGTGGCCACCGACAGCCGTCGGCTTGCGGGCGGGGAACTGTTCATCGCCCTCACCGGTGAACATCACGACGCCCACCGGTTCCTGCCGCAGGCGGTGGCGGCTGGCGCGGCTGCCCTGATGGTCGAGCCGCGCGCCCGCGACCAGGCGCTCGCCACCGGCGCCGCGGTGCTTACGGTGCCGGACACGCTGACGGGGTTGCAGGCGCTGGCACGCGGCCTGCGGCGCGAAATCAACCCGCTGGTGGTCGCGGTCACCGGCAGCAACGGCAAGACCTCGACCAAGGAATTCCTCCGTGCCGTTCTGGGCGCCCGCCACCGGGTCGCGGCGACGCCGGGCAACTTCAACAACCACGTCGGGCTGCCGCTGACCCTGCTGGGACTCGAGCACGGCCACGAGGTGATGGTGTGCGAGCTGGGCATGAATCACCCCGGTGAAATCGCCCCGCTGGCCGCCATTGCCGAGCCGGATATCGCCGTCATCACCAACATCGGCGTCGCCCACATCGAGTTCATGGGCAGCCGCGAGGCGATCGCGCGGGAAAAAGGCGAACTGGTGGCGGCGCTGTCGTCCGACGGCCTCGCCGTGCTCAATGCCGACGACCCGTTCACCGATTCGATCGCCGCACGCTGCCGCGGGCGGGTGGTGCGCGCCGGCATCGACGCGGGCGACGTGCAGGCCCGCGAGCCCGTTGCCATTGCCGATGGAATGGCGTTCACCCTGTCGGCCGGTGGCGAGTCCGTTCCGGCCTCGATTCCGGTGGCGGGCCGCCACATGGTGGCCAACGCCGCGCTCGCCGCCGCGGTCGGCTGGTGCCGGGGCCTCGCGCTCAAGGACATCGCCTCCGCGCTCGCCGGCGCCCGTCCTTCCGACGGCCGGCTGCAACTGCGCGAGGCCGGCGGCCTGCGATTTCTCGACGACAGCTACAACGCCAACCCCGACTCGATGCGCGCCGGCATCCTGACGTTGATCGAATCCGCCCGCGCCGCCGGCGGCGGCCGCACTCTGGCGGTGCTCGGCCACATGGCCGAGCTGGGTCCCGAAGCCGGAGAAATCCACCGCGACCTCGGCGGGTGGATCGCAGGGCAGGGGATTGACGCGCTGTGTGTGGTCGGTCGCGACGCCGCCGCTCTCGCCGAGGGGGCGCAGGCGGCGCGCGCGGGCGACTGGGTGGCGTGGGTGGAGGATCACCCTGCCGCCGCCGCCTTTGTCCAACGCCACGCCGGCCCCGACGACCTCGTGCTGCTCAAAGGCAGCCGAACCGCGCGGATGGAGGCCGTCCTCGAATGCTTGTCCGACCAACCCTGATGATCTACGAACTCTACAACCTGCGCGATCTGTGGTTTGAGCCGGACAGTCGGTTGCACGCCGCTTTCAACGTGTTCCGCTACACCACCTTCCGGGCTGGTGGAGCGTTTTTCACCGCGTTCCTGCTGGCGCTGCTGCTCGGCCCGCGCATCATCCGCCGGCTGATATCCCTCAAGGTCGGCCAGCCGATCCGCACCGCCGCCGAGGTTCACAAGCTGGCCGAACTGCACGGCGGCAAGGCCGGCACCCCGACCATGGGCGGGGTGCTGATCCTGCTGGCGTTCGTTGTCTCCTGCGTGGCCTGGGTGCGCCCGGGCAATCCGTTCCTGTGGGTGATCCTGTTCGTGGCGCTGGCGCTCGGCGCGCTCGGGTTTGCCGACGATTTCCAGAAAGTGGTGAGAAAGAACTCCGCCGGTCTGAGCGCGCGGCTGAAGCTCGCGGGGCAGTTGCTCGTCGCCCTGCTCGCCGGGGGGGCGCTGCTGATCCATCCGGATACGCGCGACTTCATGCGCGAACTGTGGCTGCCCTTCGTCAAGGAGCCGCTGGTCAGCGACATGGGCCTGTGGACCCTGGCGCTGTTCGCGCTGGTGATTGTCGGCGCCTCCAACGCGGTCAACCTCACCGACGGGCTCGATGGCCTGGCGACCGGCTGCATGCTCACCAGCGTGATGGCCTACGCGCTGTTCGGCTACGTCACCGGCAACGTGGTCTACGCCACCTTCCTCGGCTCCCCCTACCACCCGGCCGCCGGCGAGATCGCGGTGCTGTGCCTGGCCCTGGCCGGCGCGCTGCTGGGCTTCCTCTGGTACAACTGCCATCCGGCGCGCGTGTTCATGGGCGACACCGGATCGCTGGCGCTCGGCGGCACGCTCGGGGTCATCGCCCTGTGCTGCCGGCAGGAACTGGTGCTGATCATCGTCGGCGGCGTGTTCGTCATGGAGGCCATGTCGGTGATCCTGCAGGTCGGCAGCTTCAAACTGCGCGGCAAGCGCATCTTCCGCATGGCCCCCATCCACCACCACTTTGAACTCAAGGGCTGGAAGGAAAGCCAGGTCATCGTCCGCTTCTGGATGCTGTCGCTGCTGTTCGCCGTGCTCGCCCTCGGCACCCTGAAACTCCGCTGATCCACACCCGCGCCGCCACTGCCCGACCTGGTCCAACCTGGTCCAACCTGACAACACCACCCATAATGCCAATGAGCCCCGCCAAGCCGGCCCGCGCCCCCACACCGACGTCGTCGCCGGCGCGGTTGGTCGTGCCCGGCTCCCGGCTGGCGGTGCTTGGCGCCGGTCGCAGCGGCCTTGCCGCCGCCCGCCTCGCCCGCCGTCTCGGCGCCGCCTCGGTGCTGCTGGCCGACGCCGCCGGCGACACTTCGACCATTGGTTCCCTGGACAGCGAGGGCATCACCGCCAGGTTCGAGCTCGGTCCCCGCGGCGCGCTGTCGTCCGCCGACCTCGACGCGCTCGATGCCGTCATCCTCAGCCCCGGTATCGATCCCGCCCTGCCACTGGTCGCGGCTGCCGCCGCTTGTGGCCTGCCGATCCTCGGCGAGTTGGAATTCGCCTGGCAGCAGACCGACCGCCCCGTGGTCGCGGTGACCGGCACCAACGGCAAGACCACCACCACCGAACTCATCGTACGCCTGCTGCAGCACGCCGGGCGCCGTTGCCGGCCGGCCGGCAATCATGGACTGCCACTGTCCGAGCTGCTGCTCGACGAGATCGACGGCGGCGGGCGCGACGATGTGCACGTGCTCGAGGTCAGCTCGTTCCAACTTGAAGCCATCCACTCGTTCCGCCCCCGGGTCGCCGTGTGGCTCAACTTCGCCGCCGACCACCTCGACCGCTACCCGGATCTGGAAGCCTACCGGCAGGCCAAGGCGCGCGTGTTCGAGTTCATGCAGCCGGAGGACACCGCCGTGATCAACGCCCGCGAACCGGTGCCGTGCGGGCGCGCCCGCGAGGTGCGTTTCAGCCTCGAACCCGACGTGGCACCCGCGCGTTGGACCTGGGCGGCACCTCATCTCTGCTGTCGGGACCGGCCGCGGATCGCGCTCGATCACACCCGCCTGCGCGGCCGCCACAACATCGACAACCTGCTCGCCGCCGCCGCCGCCGCCGAGGCGCTGCTGGGCGACGACGCCGGGTTCGAATCCGCCGTCATCGATTACCAGCCGCCGCCGCACCGCTATGAATGGGTGGCCGACATCGACGGTCGGAGTTTCATCAACGATTCCAAGGCCACCAACCTGCACGCGCTCGAAGCGGCCCTGCTGGCCGGCGACGAACCGGTCGTGCTGATCGCCGGGGGCAAGGACAAGCAACTTGATTTCAGCGCGCTCACATCGTTGGTTGCGGAACGTTGCCGCGCCGTGGTGGCCATCGGCGAGATCACCCCCCGCCTGCTGGCCGCCTGGAGCCCGAGCCTGCCCTGCCAGCCCGCCGCCGATGTGGCCGCGGCAGCACGTCAGGCGCTGGCCGCAAGCGCGCCCGGCGACCGCATCCTGTTCGCCCCCGGCACCTCTTCATTCGACATGTTTTCCGGCTACGCCGCCCGCGGCGAGGCCTTCCGCAACGCAGTCCAACAACTCCACCCAATCACCTGACATGAAATCATACCGCTCCGTCAGTTCCCGCATGCGCGGCAGCAGCCGCCGCCGCGGCGGATTCCGCCTTCCCTGGAAGCGGATTCACGCAGAAATCGCTGAAGAGGACGGCTGGGACGTGCGTCCGACCCACGGAGGTCTTGTGCGCGCGTTTTTTGTCATCCTGCTGCTTCACGTCGTCGTTGTCGGCGGCATGCTGATCTATGGCTGGGTCAACCAGGAATCGCCAGAGCC
>SKLO01000404.1 GCA_007123195.1 Verrucomicrobiales bacterium
GCTCGAGCCCGAGGCGGCGTTGTCGTTGATCAGCAAGGCGCGCAACACCGGCACGCCGTTGGAGGATATCGCCGGCGAGTTGGTGCAGGCTGCCGCGAGCCACTATCGCAACGAGCTGAGAGCGTTCAACGCGGTCGATTTTGACGACCTGCTGGTGCTGGCGGTGCAGTTGTTGCACGAGCATCCCGACGTTGCGACCGGTTGGCACCAGCGGTTGATGCATGTGCTGGTCGATGAGTTCCAGGACACCAACCGGCTGCAGATGGATCTGGTGCGGCAGCTTGCGGGGCCGCCTTACAACGTTGCGGTGGTGGGCGACGACGACCAGTCAATCTACGGCTGGCGCGGCGCCGAGTCGGCCAACATCCTCCACTTCGAGCGGTTCTTCCCCAACCCGGCGGTGGTCAAGCTGGAGGAGAACTACCGCTCGACCACGCCGATCCTGCATACCGCCAACAGCCTGATCCGGCACAACATCGGCCGCCGGCCGAAGACCCTGTGGAGTCGCAACGCCGGCGCCGATCCGGTGCGCGTGGTGATGTCGCCTGATGACAAGGCCGAGGCCTCGATGATTGCCCACGAGATTCTCCGCGAGCAGGGCAGGGGCGCGCCGTGGGAGGACTTCGCGGTGTTGTTCCGGATCAACGCCCAGTCGCGACTGCTGGAGCAGGAGTTCCGGGCCCAGAACATTCCGTACCGGGTGATCGGCAGCCGCAGCTTCTATGACCGCCGCGAGGTGCGCGACCTGCTGGCCTACCTGTCGGTGCTGGCCAACCCCGACGACGACGTCAACCTGCTGCGCGTGCTCAACACCCCGCCGCGCGGCATCGGCCAGACCACCGCCCGGCTGGCCATCGATACCTCACAAAGACAGAAGCAGCCGGTCGCCGCCACGCTGGCGTCGGATGAGTTCCAGGCGCTGCTGTCGACCAAGGCCCGCGGGGCGGTGCAGGCGTTCATCGACTGGCTGGCCGAAATGCGCAACGACGTGCTGCGGCCGGGGGCCAATATCGGCCAGGTGGCCGAGCAGATGATCAAGCAGCTTGACTATCTCGCCTACATCCGCCGGGTCAGCGGCGAGCCCGAGGAGGCGCTCAACCGCGAGACCAACGTGCGTGAGGTGATCCATTCGATGTATGAGTTCGAGGGCCGCCGCGGCAAGGCGGGCCTCCAGTCCTACCTCGACCACATCGCGCTGGCCAACGAGAAGCCCGGCCAGGACGATCTGGAGAAGAAGCCGGGCGTCACCCTGATCACATTGCATGCCTCGAAGGGGCTTGAGTTTCCGTGTGTCTACCTGATCGGAGTCGAGGAGGGGATCCTGCCCCACTCGCGATCGGTGGAGGAGAACAGCCGCGAGGAGGAGCGACGGCTGTTGTATGTGGGCATCACCCGGGCCATGCGGCGGATGACCATGACCTGGTGCATGAGCCGCTCCAAATACGGCGACAAGGTGGCGTGCCGGCCGAGTTCGTTCCTGCAGGAGTTGAGCCGCGATCACCTGCTGGAGGTCGACTACGGCGCCGAGCGCGCCAAGCCGATGAGCAGCGAGGACAAGGTGGCCGTGTTCAGCCAGATCCGCCAGATGCTCAAGGGCTGAAAAGGCGCACGGTGAACTTGTGGTGTCAGGCTACCGCGGCGGCGGGGTTGGCAGCAAGGCATCGGAACTTCCATCATTTTCAGTCATGCCGACCGGGGCGCCCAATGCACGGAGGACAAACGATATGGCCCCGGGATGCATGAATACGATCGCAAGGCGGCGTTGTCTCAGGATGAACAGCACCACGGACAGGTAGACTGGAAGCATCCATGCCATTCCAACAATGAGCTGTGCCCCGGGCCCTTGACTGAGCAAACGAGGCCATCTTGTTGGTCCATCTCCGCTTCGCTCTGGTTGTGGATCCCATTTTTCCTTGCAGGGTGATGGCACGAAAAATCAAGCGAAGCCACGGGGCATCGATCCCTGAGGGATCGCATCCGGCAGCCGGTGGTTGAGCACAGCGACACCACCGGACCCCAATACCCCATTGCCAAGCATCCCGGAGGGATGCCACCACCCAGCGTGCCTACCCACCCTGTCAACCCTGATCAAAGTTTCACGCGCGAGCCGAGGCGCGGGTGCGCCGCCACTTCCGCGTTGTCGACCACCTTCTCGGCGTCGGGATCCCACTTGATCTCCTGTTCGGTATCGATGGCGACAACACCGAGGATGCCGAAGGAGACCGAGCGGTGGGAGCCCTCGGCGTGGGATTCGGGCAGCGAGCGGTCGCGCACGCAGTGGATGAAGTTCTGCTGGTGGGTCGGCACCCTGGTTTCGAAATCCTCCGGCAGGTTGCGGAGCAGCGGGTGGCGAGGATCGCCTTCCCGGTCGTCGGGGTCGTCGGAAGCCAGGATTCGGCCGCGGTTCACGTGCAGCCAGCCGTTCTCACCGGTGACCTTGGTGCCGCCGAAGTTGCTGCGGACCTCGATGAGGGTTCCGTCGGCAAAGGTCCCCTGATAATTGTATTCGACGAAGGTGTTGAAAAACGGATGATCGCCGCGCCTGCCGGAGCCCTCGACCTTGACGGGGCCGGTGTGGTCGAGACCGAGCGCCCAGAGGGCGATGTCCACGTGGTGGCCCACCCAGTCGAGCAACTGGCCGCCGCCGAACGTCTCGTGCCAACGCCAGTTCCACGGGTGGATCATCGGGTGGTAGGGGTAGTCCTGCGCGGCCGGCCCGCAGTAGGCTTCCCAGTCGAGGTGGGCGGGCGGCTTGCCGATGTGATCGGCCCATTGATCCTGCGGCATGTGGTCGCGGACGCTCATGCCGCCGGGGGTGCCGCATTCGACCCGGGTGATTTTGCCGAGGGTGTTGTTTTCCAACAGGGCCTTGAAGCGGCGGAACTCGCCGCCCGAGCGTTGCTGGGAGCCGGTCTGGAACACGCGCTCGTTGTCCTCGACCGCCTGAACGAGCTGGCGGCCCTCGGCGAGGCCCCAGGTGAAGGGCTTCTCGCCGTAGATGTCGAGACCCGCGTTGGCCGCCTCGATGCCGATCTGGGCGTGCATGTGGTCCGGCGTGGCCACGCAGACCGCATCCAGCCCGTTGTGGGCGAGCAGGTCGTGGTAATGAGGATAAGCCTTGCAATCCTCGTTCTGGTAGTGGCCGTCCGCAGTGGCCTTGGCGCTGGCGAGATGACGGGAATCCACATCGCAGACGGCGACCACGCGCACCCCCGGGATATTGAGGAAATTCCTCATGTTGCCGTTGCCCATGCCGCCGCAACCGATGATGCCGATGGTGACTTCATCGTTGGGCGAGGAATCCTGCGCCCGCAGCCAGGCCATGGGGGCCAGTCCGAGCGCGGCGGTGCCGGCCGCGAGCACACTGCGGCGGGTGGTGGTATGAGGGGACTTTTGCATGTTGGATCCGGGGATTGATGGGGTTGATGGTGACCGTCGATGCTGGTGGTTTTCTTTTCAAGCAGTTTCTGGTTGCGGGGTGATGGTGGATTGGTGATCACCGGTTGAATGACCGCCGCCACTGGTGTCGGCTGTGTGCATGATGCGACCACCCCGCGCGCCATACGGTCTTGGCCGCCCGGCATCCGTGCCTGCTTGTGAGCCTGCGCCCGCACTTTTGCCATGGCTTGCCATGGTGCTGGCGGGGGTCGTTTTGAACGCGGCCGCCCCGTCGACCTCGGCCGCCGAACTGCCCCCGCCCGACGATCTGGTGCTGCCCGCACCCCCGCCCGGACTGGCGACCTGGGACAGCCCGCCCGACGGGATCGGTTCGGCACCAGCCCGACGCGACGCCCCGGCCATCGGCGCCATCAGCAAGCTGACCCTGCCGGACGAAACCCTGGTCATCACCGGCGAAGCCCTCGACGGCGCGCGACTGCGGTTGTGGGCCGACGGCTCATGGTTTGACGTCGAGCCGCTGCGCAGCGCGAATGACCGCATGCAGGCGGTGGTTCCCGCCGAGGCCCCGGCTGCGATCATGTTGGTGTGGCCGCTGCGCGACCAGACCGCCGGCCGGCCGATCCGGGTCAACGGCCCGGAGGCGTGGTGGAACTGGCCGCCGCGGGTGCACGCCGAAGGCAATGCCGACGATGGCAGCCACCATCGGGACGAAGACGACGAGCGCCTGGTGCGGCTGTTCGGTCGCGGGCTCAAATTGCCCGGCGACAACCGGCCGCAGGTGGCGTTGCTTCATCCCGGCGGCACCGCCGAGACCATTGCGGTAGTCGACGCCAATCCCTATCACCTCGCTGCGCGGCTGCCCGAGGGACTGCCCGCGGGGCACTACCAGCTACAGGCCCACAACGGCAGCGGCGGTGACTGGGGCTGGAGTGAACCGGTCGGATTCGAAGTCGTGGAGTCACCGCCCCGATCGGACACCGTGTTCGCGGTTGAGGAGTACCGCGACAACGCCGGCGACGACGATCGCCAGGCAATCCTGTTGGCGATCGAGGATGCGACCGCCAACGGCGGCGGCGTGATCCAGTTCGACGCCCGCCACTACCGCGACGTCATCTCCGGTCGCCAGGGCGAGCGCGACACCATCGTGCTGCCGGCCGAGGTGCCGCTGGTGCTGCGCGGCGCCGGCATGGGGAACTTCAGCTGGCGCGACAACGTGCTGGAGGGCTGGGAACCGGGTTCGGGCACGCTGCTTTCCAGCGCCGACAGCCATGAGCGCTATCCGATCTTCGAATTGCGCGGCCGCGGCCAGCGCATCGAGCACATGACCATCGTGGTCAACGGCGAATCGATCCAGGCCGGGCCCGATCTGGAACAGCGCACCTCCGCCGTCACCTTGCGCGGTCCCGACCAGGCGTTGACCCGCGCGCGCTTCATCCGCGCGCGCCATTGCCCCCACTGGCTGGTGTTGTCGGCCGATCGTGGCGCGGCGCACCAGCAGATCAACGGCTGCGAGTTCTACCACGCCGCCAGCGCGATCTGGATTCTTCCGGGAAGCGAGCATGTCAGGATCTCGGGATGCCGCTTCCTCGGCCACTACCGCGAGGGACGGTCGACCGACGCCAACGCCGTGTTCTCCGGCGCCAGCCGCCTGATCCTCGAGCGCAATCACTTCACCAGTGTGGACCGCAGCCGCGGGATGATCCTCGGACGCACGTTCCTGTCCGGCGAGGGCTACACCTCGCTGGCCTACCTGGCGCACAATCACAGCGAGGACGTCGGCTCGCACCCCGCGGTTCCCGGCATCGACGCCAACACCAGCGAGCAGTATTTGTTCCACGTCTCCACCACCGATGGAGGGATGCACCAGGTGGTGTCGGCCGGGGGCGACCGGATCGAACTGGACGCCGGTGCCGCCAACATGCTGGCGGACTCCGTGGTGACCATGCCGTGGCGCTACCGGTTCGATCGTGATGGTCAGCCGCGCGACGGCGACTGGGTGGTGTTCGTGGCCGCCGGCCGCGGCGTCGGCCAGTGGCGGCTGGTCGATCGTGAACAATCCCGCGGCGCGGTGCTCAAGGTCAACCGCCCTTGGCGGATCGAGCCGGACGCCGGCAGCGTGGTGATCGTGCAGCGCGCGTTCCGCAACAACATTGTTCACGCCAACCGCATCAACGCCAACCCCGACCCGTCGGTGGTCATCGACAGCGGCCACAAGTCGGTGGGTGTGTTCTGGTGGATCAGCTGTTTTGACAACATCACCGCGGACAACCGAATGGAGAACCTGGGAGTCGGTGTCGGCTTGTCGTTGTTGACACGCCTTGCGTTGTTGCCAGGCGAGCAGGCCGGCGACATGGCCAACGCCTGGAACCTGACGCGCGACAATCGCTTTGACAACATGATCGGCGGTGTCGGTGACGCGGCGCCGGTGCCGCTGTTCTACAGCGACCACCACATCGGCGACGGCTGGGCGGGCGTGCGCGAGGACTTCGATCACTGGCGATCGGTCGGCAACCAATTTCGTGGCAACCGCGGCCGCGGTGCTGAGGCGCTGCTGCACCACGGCTGGATGCGCTTTGACGAGATCGGCGTCGGCCTTGGGCGGCGCGGCAGTTATGAGCAGCACGGCCAGCCCAACATCGCCTATCGCGCGGGACCGGACAAGGGGATGGTGATGAGTGTGATTGAGAACAACGACCTGTCCGGCGCCGGTCGTGGTGTGCTGATGGCGGCCCCGGCCAACTGGACCCTGCTGCGCAACAACCGCCTCCGGGTGGATGGCGAGAATGAAAACGCCGACGGCGAACCGGCGGCGATCGAGTTTTACGGCGAGGACGAGGTGGTGGAGTTGCTGATGGATCCTGGTTTGGGGGCGGATGACGACGGGTAGGGGCGGCTGCGGGGCTGGGGATTGGGGGTGGTTCGGAGGCGGTGTCGAGCCGCCGGGTGGGTTGTTCGCGGGAGCACGAGAGTGTGGCAGCGGCGTCTCGCCGCTTGGCGAATGGGAGGAGGATGCAAGGCTTCGATGAAACACCCGGCGAGATGGCGGGTGTCAGGGTCACTCCTTGCAGGTGAACAGGTGCAATCCGAGCTTGCTGGAGATCAACCGATTGGCCGCCCAGCCGCGCACGCTGCTGCCGAGTTCATTCACGGGCGGTGAGAAAACGCCCACCCCCATTCGACCCGGCACTGATGCCGTCATTCCGCCGGAGATTCCGCTCTTCGCGGGG
The DNA here is from genome assembly GCA_007123195.1 of Verrucomicrobiales bacterium. Lineage (GTDB taxonomy): Bacteria > Verrucomicrobiota > Verrucomicrobiia > Verrucomicrobiales > SKLO01 > SKLO01. Next base: position 6,627 of record SKLO01000404.1, read on the forward strand.
TATCCCACATCCAGGGCCCATTGGCCTGCGTCATTGTACATCCCGCACGTCATCATCACGCTCAGCACATGCCGGCAGGTGTCCGGCCTGGAGAACAGGCCGTGCCCTCCGGCCCGGGCGAGATTCGCACCCAGCCGGGCGAGATCCACCGCGGTCACCAGCACGGAGCAGTGCCGGCAATACAGTTCAATCACGTCGTCGACCTCGTTGTCCAGCAGCGAGAAATGCTTCAGCAGATTCGCCGTGGCAAGATTCTTCTTGCCGGTGGAAACCTCGGAATTGAAGACCTTTTCATCAATCTCCAGATCCGCGCGCCCGAGAAGCCTGGCGTAAAATTCCAAGGTCGCACCCAGAGCGTTCTTGCCAAAGCGGCTCAACAACAGATCCGTGATGGCGATGGCTCCGGCATTGACCATGGGGTTGAACGGCCGTTGATGACGGTCGAGCTTGATGATCGAATCAAAATCCTCCCCTGTCGGCTCGATATCCACGCGCTGATCGATCGCTTCCCGGTCACAGGTTTCCAGCGCGCATGCATAGGTGATCACCTTCGAGATCGACTGGATCGTGAACGGGTGGTCGGTGTCGCCGGCGTGCATCAGGCCACCATCCAGGTCACAGATCGAAATGCCAAAATGGTTGGCGTCCGCCTTGCCCAGCTCGGGGATGTAGGAGGCGACTTCGCCGCCGGATTCCTTGCGTGCCGCGGCGTAAACCTCGTCGACGATCTGCTGCAGTTCTTCAGGGGTTGGTTTCATTCCTGGACTAAACCACAGTGTGGGCGCCCTGACACCGGAAATGCGGGCCTGGCGAAGGGTCGCGTGGCTTGTGGCGTCGGGCTCCATCGTTCAACGGCTGCATGTGCCCGGCCCGATGCGGAGCCCTGCCGGTTTCCAGCTGAAGCCCGGGCGCGTCACTTCCTGGGCGCGTGTCGATGACCGTGGTCATGGCGGCGGCTTCGGGTGTGTGCGCACGGCGTGGTGGCCAGGTGGCGCCGACGGTCATTCCCAACCGCGTTTGCTTGGGCCGGAAACGGAGCGGCCCGGAAAATCACGTTGCTTTGGCAACCGGTTGTGGCAGCGTCTCAATTGTGAATCCCCATTCGCCGAGACGTTGGATCCGCCAACCGCGGCTGGCGACGGCCCTGATGGCGCTCGTTGGCGTGGTCGCGGCCACCGCGGGCGCCGCCGCCAGTGAGGCGAACGAGGCGGACGCGGCGACCAAACTCTATCTGGAGCGCATCAAGCCGGTGTTGCAGGAGCGTTGTTACGCCTGCCACGGCGCCTTGCAGCAACGGGCCGGACTGAGGCTTGACACGGCCGAGCGACTGCTCGAGGGCGCCTCGGGCAGGCCGGTGATCGCGGCCGGCGATCCCGCGGCCGGCAGCCTGGTGGAACGGCTCACCATCGATGATCCGGAACAGCGCATGCCGCTGGACGCCCACCCGTTGACCGATGAGCAGATCGGTTGGATTCGCCAGTGGATCGCCGCCGGGGCACCGGTGCCGGAGGGCGAGACAGGGGAGGGGGATCCGCTCGATCATTGGGCGTTCAAGCCGGTCGAGCGACCGACGGTGCCGGCGCTTGAGGGCGCGCCGGTGCATCCGGTCGATGCCTTCCTGACCTCCCGCCAGCAGCAGCACGCCTTGGTCCCGCAGGCCGAGGCCGAGCGCCAGGTCCTGCTGCGCCGGCTCTACGTCGGACTGATCGGCATGCCGCCCGATCCCGACCAACTTGCCGATCCGCGGCCTTACGAGGAGATCGTCGAGGAACTGTTGCACAGCCCCCACCATGGCGAGCGTTGGGCCCGGCATTGGATGGACATCTGGCGCTATTCCGACTGGTATGGGCTCGGCGACCAGTTGCGCAACAGCCAGAGGCACCTGTGGCACTGGCGGGACTGGATCGTCGAGTCGATCAATGCCGACAAGGGCTACGATCGCATGGTGCAGGAGATGTTGGCGGCGGACGAGCTGGTGCCGGGCGATGCCGACGCGATCCGGGCCACCGGGTTCCTGGCGCGCAATTACTATTTGTTCAACCGCACCACCTGGCTGGACGACACCATCGAGCACACCGGCAAGGCGTTCCTCGGCCTGACGCTGAACTGCGCCAAGTGCCACGACCACAAGTCCGACCCCGTTTCGATGGTCGACTACTACAACTACCGCGCGCTGCTGGAACCGCATCATGTGCGGCTCGACCCGGTGCCCGGCGAACTCGACTTCGGCCGCGACGGCATTCCCCGCGCGTTTGATTTCCGGCTGGATGCGCGCACGCTGCTGCATCTGCGCGGCGATCCCGCGACCCCGGACGAGGAGGTGGAGATCGTGCCGGCGGTGCCGGCGGCGTTTGCCTGGTTCGCGCCGCCGATCGAGCCGGTGGAACTGCCGCGCGATGAATGGGCGCCTGCATTGCGCGAAAGCCGGCGCCAGGACGTGCTGGGCGCGGCGGCCGGGGCGGTCGAGGAGGCCCGGGCCGAATTAAAGGCGGCCATGGGCGCCGTGGCCGCCGCCCGGTCCGACGACGGCGCGGCGGATCCGGAGCCGGCGGAGCAAGGTGAACCGCCGTGGTTGGCGGACGATTTCAGCCGGCCCCAGCCGGAGCGCTGGGAAATCGTGGGCGACCTGTGGCATTACGCCGACGGACGGCTTCGTCTGGCCGAGGCGACCCGTGACCCGGTGATGATCCGCACCCGCGAGCCGCACCCGGATGATTTCGACCTGCTCGTCCGCTACACCACCACCGGGGGCACGACCTACAAGTCCGTCACCGTGCGCTTCGATCTCGACGACGACGGCCGGCAGGCCAACCTGGTCTACACCAGCGCCCACGAATCGGCGCCCAAGGTGCAGGTGGCCCACACCCGCGACGGCCAAACCAGCTACCCGGCCGAGGGCGCCGCCGCACGTCCGATCAAGATCGGCGAGTCCCACGAACTGCGCTTCGTGGTGCGCGACCGCCTGGTCAATGTCTGGCTCGACGGTGAGTTGGTGGTCGCCCATGAACTGCCGTCGCGACCGGCCGGCGGCCGGCTGGCTTTGTCAGGGTTCGATGCCACGGTTGATTTCGAGCGGATCGAAGTGCGCCGGCTGGCGCCGGGCATCGTGCTGGCCGAAGCCGCCGGTGGCACGGGCGACGGGTCCGGGGCGGGCGACCCGCAACGACGGCACGATCTCGCCGAGGCCCGGGCGGTGCTGGCCGATGCCGAATTGGCCCGGCTCGAGGCCGTGATCGCCGCCGACCTGGCCGCCCTCGACGGGGACGATGGCGGGCTTGCCAGGATCGCGGCAAGGCGGGAGGCCGAGACCGGGGTCGCGCGCGCCCGGCTTGCCCTGATCGAGCTGGGCACCGAGGCCGAAGGGGACGACAACAAGGCCAAGGCCGCGAGGGAAGCGCTGGCGGCGGCCAAAGCGAGGCTGGAGAACGACGACGGGACCCACACTCCGTTGCGCGGCGCGGAGGTGGCGCTGGAAACCCCGGAGCACAACGAGGGCAGTTATCCCGCCACGTTCCCCCCCACCAGCACCGGACGCCGGCTGATGCTGGCCCGCTGGATCACATCCGAACAAAATCCGCTGACGGCGCGGGTGGCGGTGAACCATGTCTGGCTGCGGCACTTCGGCGAGCCGCTGGTGGATACGGTGTTCGATTTCGGCCGCCAGGCGCCCGAGCCGGAACATCTTGAGCTGCTGGACTGGCTGGCCGCCGAGTTCATGGAGTCGGGCTGGAGCTTCCGCCACCTGCACCGGCTGCTGGTGACCTCCGAGGCGTATCGCCGCAGTTCGTCCAACCTCGACGCCGACGAGGCCACCCTGGCCGCCGATCCCGGCAACCGCTTCTATTGGCGCGCGCATCCGCGGCGCATGGAGTCGCAGGTGGTGCGCGACAGCGTGTTGCACCTGGCCGGAGAACTGGATCCGGCCGTGGGCGGCCCGCCGGTGGCGGCCAACGGCGACTCCATGCGGCGCGGGCTTTACCTCACGCATTCGCGCGACACCGAGGACAAGTTCCTGTCGATGTTCGACAATGCCGACATCCTCCAATGCTACCGGCGCAGCGAGAGCATCGTTCCGCAGCAGGCGCTGGCGCTGGCCAACGCCGCGATCCCGCTCGACATGGCCGAACGCGTTGCCCGCCGCATTGATGACCGGGGCGAGGCCGAAGATCGCGAGGCTTTTGTCAGGGCGGCGTTCGGCATGGTGCTCGGCAGGCCGCCCGACAGCGAGGAAACCGACGCCTGCCTCGATTACTGGGCGGCCATGAGCGAGCTGGAACCGGTGCGCGACGCCCCCGACCCGGAGGCGGCCGTGCGCGCCCGGCTGGTTCACACGTTGTTCAACCACCATGATTTCCTGACCATCCGCTAACCCCTGTGCCGCTGCCATGAACCAC
>SKLO01000383.1 GCA_007123195.1 Verrucomicrobiales bacterium
ACCTCGTCCAGCTCGAACTGCTCCACCCACAACACCGCCGGGTCTTGTTCCAACCCCTCATCGCCGGGGTAACCGGCGGCAAGACCGGGGCCCTCGGGCAGCGGCGGGCGGGCGTCGGCAGTAGTCGGCGGCGGCCAGACCACGCCGAGGCCAAGGAGCAGCGCCAAGGCGCCGGCGGCCGGCGGGACAGCGGTGGCGGACATCAACGCCGCAAGCGGGCGCCGGCAGCGGGGGCGGGGGCTCTGGCTCATGGCGGGCACGGCTTGATTACAACCCGCCCGGCCCCCGGCGGCAACGACAAAATCAATGCGCGCCCGTTTGGACGGCAGGGCGGCCCCGCGCTCGCCGCCACCGCCCGGGACCGCGGACGCAAAAATCCCGGGCGCACCCCGCCCGCGGCGACAATCTCCTTGACCAGCCGCGCCGCTCACGGCATAGCGATGTCACCATGGCAGAAGCGTTCCCCCAGATTCCCCGCATCGAGTTCGAAGGCCCGGACTCCAAGAACCCGCTGGCGTTCAAGCACTACAACCCGGACCAGGAGGTCGGCGGCAAGAAAATGCGCGACCACTTCCGGTTCGGGGTCGCCTACTGGCACACGCTGCGCAACGGCCTGGCTGACCCGTTCGGCGGTCCCACCGCCCTGCGTCCCTGGGACGACGGCAGCGACTCGGTCGACAACGCCCGCAACCGCGCCCGCGTCCTGTTCGAGTTTCTCGACAAGATGCAGATCGATTTCTACTGCTTCCACGACCGCGACGTGGCGCCCGAGCGCAACGACCTGCGCGCCAGCAACGAGGCACTCGACCAGGTGGCCGAGGTGCTGCTGGAGGAACAACAGCGCACCGGCAAGAAGCTGCTGTGGGGCACCGCCTGCCTGTTCGCCCACCCGCGCTACGCCCAGGGCGCGGCCACCAGCCCCAGCGCCGAGGTGTTTGCCTACGCCGCCGCCCAGGTCAAGAAGGCGCTCGAGGTGACCCACCGCCTCGGCGGCGAGGGCTACGTGTTCTGGGGCGGTCGCGAGGGCTACTCGACCCTGTGGAACACCCAGATGAAGCGCGAACTCGACCACCTGGCCGCGTTCCTGCACATGGCGGTCGATCACGCCCGCAAGATCGGGTTCACCGGCCAGTTCTACATCGAGCCCAAACCGCGCGAGCCGTCGACCCATCAGTATGACTCCGACGTGGCCGCCTGCATGAACTTCCTGCGGCAATACGGCCTCACCGATCACCTCAAGCTGAACATCGAGACCAACCACGCCACCCTGGCCGGTCACAGCATGTGGCACGAGCTGGAGGCCGCGGTGGCCAACGACGCGCTGGGGTCGATCGACGCCAACCGCGGCGACGAGCTGATCGGCTGGGACACCGACCAGTTCCCGACCGACATCATGCTCACCACCCAGATCATGCTGGCGGTGCTGCGCATGGGCGGGTTCACCACCGGCGGCCTCAACTTCGACGCCAAGGTGCGCCGCGAGAGCCACGATCCCGAGGACCTGTTCCACGCCCACATCGGCGGCATGGACGCGTTCGCCCGCGGCCTGCGCATCGCCCACGAGATCCTCGAGGACGGTCGCTGGCAGGACTTCGTCAAGCAGCGCTACGCCACCTGGGACAGCGGCCTCGGCGCCCGCATCGAGGCTGGCGAGGTCGGCTTCGAGGACCTTGAGAAGCATGTGCTGCAAAGTGGCGAACCAACCCTGGCCAGCGGTCGCCAGGAAATGCTGGAGAATCTGATCAACGAGTTCATCCGCTGACCGGGCCTTCCGGCGGTTGCTGTCAAGCAGAGGGCAACTGATCGAAAGGCGCCTATGATTGACGATGGTTGTTAGCCCCGTCGCTCCGCGACTACCGATGCGTCGCGGAACGACGACCGATGGTAACCGTGGGTTTCAACCCACGGAAACCGATCCCCCAACCAATCCGTCGCGGAGCGACGGTTGATCGTAGTCGGTTTAACCCACGGGCGATTGACCGTGCCGGGCGGATGAGCAGTGCCTTCATGCGTCGCTCCGCGACGCGGGATGTTTATGATCGGAATTCCGTGGGTTGAAACCCACGGCTACCTTCACGGGGTCGCTCCGCGACCAGTCAGAGGGAAGCAGGCCGAACGTCAGGTGAAGGGATTGACCACGCGCACCCCCTCGAACTCCTGGCCGTCGGAGAGATGCTCGGAATACAGGATGGGTGCCTTGAGGCGGGCGGCGGCAGCAACGATGGCGGCATCCCAATACCGGAGCTGGAAACGCTCGCAAAGCCGCCGGGCCTCGGTGAAGAGGGCGGCATCTGTGACCACCAGCGGTCGGGCCAGGAGCAGGGCAATAATTGTTTCGGCCTCTTCGGCGGTGATCGCCATCCGGGCCTTGTTCCGGGCGTTGTGATAAAACTCCTGCGCCACCTGGAGGGAGACACCGAAGCGGGTCTCCGCGATCAGCTGGGCCGCGCGCCGGGACTTGGCGTCATCGGCCGGATCCTTTGAGGCGGCGTAGAGAAGAATGTTGGAATCCAGGAACGCCTCAACGCTCATAGGTGCTCCCGCGGGAAGGTTGGTAGCCCAGCACGAGGTTGGTCGATCGAAGAGCTTCGAGCAGCTCAGCTCGGCTCTGTCGCTCCGCGTCGTCATCACTTTCGTCGGTGATCACGGGTGCCTTGCCCTGCACCATGGCTTGGAGGTAACAGCGGACAAGGCCGCTGAGGCTGGTGTTGTGTTTGGCGGCCTCAATACGGGCCAGTCGCCAGACGTCCTCCGGGATGGAAAGGTTCACGGTTTTCACAGGAACACAGTAACTACATTACTTTGATCTGCAAACCCCTATTGCGTCGGACAGCCAGCGCCCTACCGCTCCCCGACCAGGTCGGCGTGCAGGGCGAGACCGAAGGCGCGGCCCATGCGGCGGTAGCGGGCGCTGTCTTCGCCCGG